>CALEEY010000152.1 GCA_937877085.1 uncultured Bacteroidota bacterium | reverse complement strand
GACAGTTTTTGCGTCGGGACAAACTGTATTTCGAAGAGAAGAGAATAGACTGGGGCTTCGCTGAAGCGTTGGCTCTTGGGACCATTTTGCTAGATAAAATCAAGGTGAGGGTCAGCGGCCAGGACTCTCGGCGAGGTACGTTTAGCCACAGACACGCGGTGTTGTATGATCAAGAGAACGGTCAGGAATACATTCCTCTGAATCACATCGAGGCAGGACAAGAGCATTTATCGATTTATGATTCACTTTTGTCAGAATACGCGGTTTGCGGATTTGAGTATGGTTTTTCAGTAGCCCAGCCTAATGCGCTAGTAATCTGGGAAGCTCAATTTGGTGATTTTGCCAACGGAGCGCAGATCATCTTCGACCAATTCCTATCTGCGGCGGAAGAAAAGTGGGGGCAAAAAAGCAGCCTTGTTCTGCTACTACCCCACGGGTTTGAGGGTCAAGGGCCTGAACATTCGTCGGCGCGGTTAGAACGCTTCTTGCAGTTGTGTGCAGAGAACAACATGATTGTTTGCTCCTTCTCTACTCCGGCGCAGATGTTTCATGGTCTACGAAGACAAGCCTCCGCCGAAATTCAGAAACCGCTCGTCGTTATGGCTCCTAAAAGTCTGCTACGACATCCATCGGTTATTTCGACTCCAGAAGAATTGTATGGCGGAGAATTTCATGAGCTGCTACCGTCTGCCGACGCCCAAAAAGCGCGACGCCTTGTGTTCTGTTCAGGCAAATTATACTATGATTTAATGCACGAAATGGATCAAAAGGGGCCGAATGATGAGATTGCCGTCAGTCGGCTGGAGCAATTCTATCCGTTTCCAACGGAACAGGTCATTGCCGAATTGAACCGTTTTTCAGGAATAACGGATGTGGTTTGGGCCCAAGAAGAGCCCGCCAACATGGGCGCCTGGAGGTTTGTTAGGGACTTATTTGAAGAAGCCCTAGAAGCTTCAACTTCTGCAGCTTCGAAAATCCGATACGTCGGGCGGAAAGCTTCGGCCAGCACGTCAACCGGTAGTGCCTACGTTCACCAGGCCGAGCAAGCGGCCATTTTAAACGAACTCCTGTCAGCTTAGCGCTGGCCGCTCTTGATTGGTGCGCCGGCCGATTCGCGCCCCGGCCGGCCGGTGCGCAAAACGCCCAAAATCAGGAAGCCCATAAAGAAAAACGGGCGTGACTCTCTACAGAGCACGCCCGTCTTAACCTCTCTGATGAGTCACTTAGACAGGGTTTGCCTATGGCTAAACCGGTGGGTAGTCGTCTAAGGGACTTGCCTTAAATCGCCTAGTATTTAGGGCGACGGCGGGAATTCCGAGCAGCCTTCTCACGCGCCAAACGACGCTCTTCAGATGGCTTTACAAACGCCATGTTTCCACGGAAAATGCGTAGTATTCTACTACGGTTAACAGCGCGCTTAAATCTGCGCAGTGCGCGGTCGATGGACTCGTTATCCCTTACTTTAATACCTATTGGCACGTTACATCACTCCTGGAGCGTTAAAAAATTTTGGAAATAGCCTTGCAATATACACCACAAACTATCTAGCAAGCAAATAACTATGACCCCAAAGCGCCCCGATAATTGGGTTATTTCGACTCGTAACCGGCACAAAGTCGATGAAATTCACGCAATCCTGACCGATTTGCACCTGAACCTGTTGTCATTAGACGCTTTTCCGGATGCACCGACCGTCATTGAAGACGCCGACACCCTTGAGGAAAATGCGGCTAAAAAATCTCAGACGCTGTTTGAATTTACCGGACTTCCCACCGTCGCCGACGATACGGGCTTAGAGGTTTATGCTTTGGGCGGCGCGCCGGGCGTCCATTCTGCCCGATTTGCTGGACCTGACTGTAACGATGCAGCTAATCGCGCGCGGCTGCTCAAAGACCTCACCAACAAGGACGACCGGCGCGCACAATTCAGAACGGTAATCGCATTCTCCTCGGACAAAGGGACTCTTTTCTTCGAGGGCGTCTGCGAAGGGCATATTATTTCTGACGAACGCGGCGACAAGGGGTTTGGGTACGATTCGCTGTTCGTTCCGACAGGCTTCGAAACAACCTTTGCACAGATGGCCCCAGAACAAAAAAACGCTATTTCTCATCGGGGTCGCGCCCTGCAGCGATTTGCCGCGTACGTAATCAGCTTAGACTCGGAGGCCGAATGATTGCTCTTGTTCAACGGGTTAAACATGCTCGGGTCGATGTAGGCGACCGAACCACCGGCCAAATTTTGGAAGGATTACTCATTCTTCTCGGTGTTCATACCTCCGATACCCAAGAGCAAGCTCTTTGGCTTGCCTCCAAATGTGCCAATCTGCGCATTTTTCCTGATGAAGAGGATAAAATGAATCGCTCCGTCATCGATCATGGCGGGGACGTGCTGGTCGTTTCCCAGTTTACTTTATACGGCAACGCAATAAAGGGAAACCGGCCTTCGTTCATTGAGTCGGCACGACCTGAAGTGGCGGAGCCGCTGTATGAAGCTTTTTGCGAAGCCCTTTCCGTCCATCTGGGTAAAAAGGTACAACGCGGAGAATTCGGTGCCATAATGGATGTAGAGCTATGCAATTGGGGCCCCGTCACCCTTCATATTGAGCAAAGAAATTCAAATTAACTTCCACAAGCCGAACTTACCGCGTATTTTCTCCTCCTCGCCCTTGAGATCCTGTCCATCTGAATGCTTTCTTCTTGTGCTCCATGAAAATATCCGCCTCACTTTCTCTTGCAATAACCCTCCTATTTATTGGCGCCCTAGGCTGTTCAACCGCCGATAAAAGCGAATCCTCCTTCGTCCTAGTGGACGCCACCATTTATACGTCAAACGACTCCCTAGCCATAGCTGAAGCTATGGCCGTCGTGGATGGTAAGGTCGCTATGATTGGCCAAGAAGATGAAGTGCTTGCTGCTTATCCGGACCTAGCCTTAAAATCTGCCGGTGGGCGGGCCGTTGTCCCTGGATTCACCGACGCTCACGCTCACTTTATGAGTCTTGGGCAAAATAAATTGCAGGTCGACTTAAGGGACACGCGGGATTTGACGGAAGTAATTGATCGGATGAAGGCGTTTGAAGCCACGTTACCGGACAGCGCGTGGATCATTGGGCGTGGTTGGAATCAGGTTCTTTGGCCCGGTCGCGAATTTCCAACGAGACAAGATTTGGATACCGCTTTTCCAACCAGGCCTGTTTGGCTCCGCCGAATCGATGGCCATGCCGGATGGGCCAACACCGCCGCCATGGAGTTAGCTGGGATGGATCAAATACAAGCGGCTTCCGATCCCGAAGGAGGAGCCATTCTTCGAGACAGAAACGGGGAGCCAACCGGGGTATTTATAGACACGGCTCAACGATTTGTGAGCGGTATCATCCCCGAAGAGACAGAAGCCGATTTGGATCGGGCCCTCGAATTAGCCCTACAAGAAGCGGCGGAAATGGGACTGACCGGCATTCACGATGCAG
>CALEEY010000151.1 GCA_937877085.1 uncultured Bacteroidota bacterium | reverse complement strand
GAGGAAAAAAATTAAAAAAGTGGCAGCCGTTAGTATAAACTGTCCCAGTACTGTTTTCCAGATGATTCTCCCGCCTGATCTCGTCGTAAGCTCTGCGTCTAGGGAAATCAATTTCCTTTGTATATCCGGAGTAATAATCTCGCCCTGGCGAACAATGACCTCGTTCTCCCGCACCAATCCGTTCGTGGGTGAAATAAGGGCTTCTTTTTCGGCCCACCGTTCTTCGGACTCCTCTGCCTTGAAAATCAGATTCGGGACCAGTAATGCCTGAAAGAACGCAGAAGCCACGCTGAACTCCGTCGGGCTACTGGACCACTTTCTACCTAGTGATGTCTGCCCAATTTCAAGCGCTTCATCCATATCAAAGACTTGAGAGAGTAGCACTAGCGATTCAGCCGTATCATCCCGCTTGGTTATATGGGTCGACTCAACCGAGTTGCGGCTCATATTGATGATGCCCGATTTGATAAGCCCCAAACTTTGATTCCTAGCTTCCTCCAACAAAGCAGTATCTAGACGCCCGGCCACACCGCCTATTCTGGAAGAAGAAACCAACCTAGGAACGGAGGTCGTATAGGATTGAAGGAGGTCCTGCCAAACACGATCAGAAAAGCGAAAAGACAAGCTATCTCTGTTGGCAAGGTACCTGATAGAATCTCTGCGAGCTTCCTCCAGTCTACCTTGCGACAGATTGGACTGATAGGCGCCGTACAATTCGAAAACCCGGTTAAACCGTGCTTGAAGCGAGTCTACTTTGAAAGCAACTAAGTTTGAAGCGTCAAAATCCTCATAAAAAATGGGTGGGGTGATTTTGCGGACGTCCTTTCTCTCTTTCTCGAGCCCGGCTTCATCTTTTCGAATGGCGAATTGAAATGGTGCTTGAAGGTTTTCCTGCTTCCAAATATCCTCCAGTCCTACCGTGTACTGGTAAAGGCGACTTCGAGGAAATACCACCAATGCCGCCAGTACTACCGTCAGCATAATCAAAGCCTTCACGGCGAACTGTTTTCGCTTCAGAATAACAGATGCGCGATCGCCACTTTCAGGCTGGGCTCCCACTGGAGGCACGATCGGTTTTACAAAGAAGATTTTCTGCAGAAATGACATCGTTTACCTATGCCTGACCGAAAGCAAGGATCCAACAATAAGAGTAATAACGGTTCCCAGCGCCGTATACCACGGCCAAGCAATAGGAGAAAGTCCCATCGTTGTCTTTATAGCGGCATCAGGATTAAATAAAAACATCCAATTTCCATCAGAAGTGGTCCAGACGCCGAATATTATAGCAACCATGGCCACAATACTGCATGAAAAAGCTACCATGGCATCTTTTTCTTGAACTCGCTTTACGGCTAGCCCCAATAAAAACGCCCCAAGCAGCGCCCCGTAAGTAAAGGATGCAATCGACAAGCCAAGTTCAACCACTGGATTTTGCATGTTCGTGAACAGAGTGGCAAATCCAATAAACACGACTGCCCATCCAAGCGTGAGCCATTTAGAAAGTTGTAATGCTTTTTCCTGACTCAAATGGGCGATTTTACTTCCCAATACATCTGTCATGGAGGAAGAAGCCAGGGCGTTGAGCGACGACGAAAGGGTACTCATAGCTGCAGCTAAAATGCCAGCCAACACGAGGCCCGCGACCCCAACAGGTAATTGTTCCACAATGTATTTAGGAAACACCTCATCGAGCCTGCTTAGCCCTAAGCCTGCAATATCAGCTCCTCCGTAAAATGACCAGAGCAGACTACCTACGAAAAGAAAGATGGCGAACTGGCCCATCACAAAAAATGCACTTCCGATAATCGCTTTTCTGGCGTCTTTCAAAGATCCACAAGACAACAACCGCTGAACGATGAGCTGATCGGTGCCGTGAGAAGCCATCGAAAAGATACCCCCTCCAAGCACGGCCGTTACCAAAACATACGGCTGAGTAGCGATGGCCTGTAGCGTAAAATCAGAATAGAATACATGGGTCTTACCAGCAGCCACTAATCCAGACAGGGCACCGTCCGGTAAGGCAAAAAGCAGCAATCCAACCGTCGTTAAGGCCCCCAGAACATACAGCGACATCTGCACTACATCCATCCAAACAACGGCTTTGAATCCACCGACATACGTGTAAAGCGCCGTTAAAGCACCGATACCAAGAATGATCACGGGATATCCTACATCGAATCCGGCACTTGTGGCAATTATTCTGATCGGAATAGCCGTGGCAAAGAGACGCACGCCATCGGCAAGCAACCTGGTTGCCAAAAAGGTCACGGACGAAAGCCTTTGCATGTTGGGCCCAAATCGTTCGCCTAAATACGAATAGGCCGTTTGAAGTTCTCCCTTCATATATCGAGGCAGAAAAAACGCCGCCACCAATACCCTACCTAGTAAATAGCCAAAGGTCAATTGGAAAAACGTCATGTTTCCGCCGTAGGCAACAGCCGGAATTCCAATCACCGTAAGCGTACTCGTTTCCGTAGCTACGATGGAAAAACATATGGCCCACCAGGGTAACTCCTTGGAGCCCAAGAAGTAATCCTTTGTTGTCGTTTGTTTTCCGGCCGATTTGATGCCGAAAACCACAACCCCAACTAGGTATACTAAAATAACAACGTAGTCAACCGTATGAAGCATTCGATTAGGCTCCTGCCATGGCTAGTAATTGAGTCTCACTAATAACTTGGACTCCCAGACTCGCTGCTTTAACCGCTTTGGACCCGGGATTTTCACCTAAGATAAGATAGGTGGTTTTCGCGCTAATCGATGAGGACACTTTCCCCCCGTGAGATTTGATATACGCTTCCGCCTCGGACCGGCCCAAAGTAGGCAAGGTTCCGGTCACTACAAAGGTCATCCCGGAAAACGGAGAGTCCCCAGTCAATTTATAGACAGGATCCTCTGCAACGTTTAAACCCATGCTAGATAAGGACTTAACAAGCCTTTTATTTTCACCTTTCGAAAACCAAAGGGCTACGCTCTTGGCAATTACGGGGCCTATTCCATCCACACTAGATAGCTCCTCCTCCGTTTGTGCCCCCAATGCTTCCAACGAGGAAAACGATTCTACTAGTAACTCGGCAATCGTTTTCCCAACGTGACGGATGCCTAATCCAAACAACAGACGGGATAATTTACGGGACTTTGTGGCTAGAATAGACTCAACCAAATTTTCCGCCTTCTTCGCCGCAAACCCCTCTAAACCAAGCAGTTTTTCAGTTGTTAGCTTGTAAATGTCGTCCAACGACCCTAATTGGCCAGTCTCTACCAGTTGAACGGCCAGTTTTGACCCAAACCCTTCAATATCCATTGCATCTCTTGATGCAAAATGTTCAACCAGACGCGTGAATTGAGCTGGACACGTGGAAGAAGTACAGTAATAATCGGCTTCTCCTTCCAAGCGTTGCAATGAGGTATTACAAGAGGGACAATTCGTAGGCATTCTCCACTCCCGTTCCGAGCCATTTCGTA
>CALEEY010000150.1 GCA_937877085.1 uncultured Bacteroidota bacterium | reverse complement strand
AAAGGATTTTTCAAAGATTACCCGCCCGACAATTTTAAGATAATGGCCTCGACGAAATCTTCTGGAGGATGGTTTGTGGAAGGAGTTTATAGTCCCAAACAGTCCACTGCAAAACTCAAAATTTATATTCGGATGCGGGTGGCTGAGGGTGGCTGGAAAATCAGGGAGTTTATGATAGAGCGGGTAGATGAGTAATCGTTCCAGATTCTTATCAGGATGGACGCTACCTGGCCCGATATCGAATTGGGTCGTAGCTGGAATTTTGCTTACCGCTCTGGTTGTAACCAAAGCCATTGGCTACTGGGACGATGCTCACCTAGCTACCAACGGCAGTGAACAATTGGTGAGTTGGCAGGAGAGCGCATATAGCCAGATCGATGAACGTGTGGCAGACGTTTTCGATGAGTTGCACCTCGACGCGGAGAAAATCGCTTCTTCACCCGATTTGTTGGCGGGTTTTCGAGATCGAACAACCAGCCCGTTGAAGAACGAAAAGATTATTCGGACCGTAGCCGGTATTACGCTGAAAAGCAAGACGTTTCTGGAAATCTATGACCACGCCCCTACGCTTTTGGGCTGGAACGGACCGGTTTTTCCGATGGACTCAGGTGTTTCGGACGCCGATTTTCTGGTTCAACCGATCGACCGAGTGGCCCGCGATGGCTCCAAGCGAACCGCATTAGTCGTTTGGCAGCCTATTGTGGATGGAGAACAAATATTGGGCGCAGTGCGCCTTGGAAGGATCGTCGAATCTTTTATGCCCATTCGAAACGACTATCTGAAGGACTATTCATGGACGGAAGAGTGGTCAAAAAAACTAAAAACACCTGTCGTTTTTGAGTTTGGCGAACATGTGGCCATCCAAAGAGAAGCTGACCGTCCGATTGTTTCGAACTCGGGAATGGTCCTCGGCAAAGTGTCTGTTACCCTACCATCGGTCGAAAACTTGCGCTCCGAACGGGTCCGAAAATACGATGATATAGTTGTTTTTTGGGCGTTTATGCTTGTAATGTGGATGATTGTCGTATCGACCAGATCGATTTGGGCCTTGTTTTCACCTCAAATCGTCGCCGAGGACCATACCGAAAAGGCCGTGAAAATGCGTTGGTATGGATACTATTTGGTCGTTTTGTTTTTGAGTCGATGGCTGTTTTTAGTTTTTGACATCCCGTCTAGATGGCAATTGGGAAAGTCGCCTTTGGCGCCTCTGTTTGACCCGCAGCACCTCGCTTCAGAATTCGGGTTTGGGGCCATGAAGACCATAGGGGACCTCTTCATCACGGCACTATTTGTTACCCTTGCAGGATTGGTTTTTCTTCGTGTTACTTCTCGTATTCGACAACAAACGGTCGATTCTCTTCATTTTGAAGGTGTTCATACGATTCGTGTTGGAACCGTCCTGTCCATTATGGGGCACGTCTGTATCGCCGCATTGCTTTCCTCTTTTCTGTTCCAGATGTCCTCTCACACCATTTTGGACAGTACGTTAGAATACTTTGCCCGTTCAGGACTCCTTCCAGAGCGTATGATTTTGGTCGTCTTTGGGGCATTATTGATGGTCGTTTTTACAACCGTCTTGGTGGGGGGGCGACTCATTTGGATTTTTCTTTTCGTGGGCAAAGAGGACGTTTCTCTACTACCATCGACAGTAACCATATTGTCTTTGTATGTAGCAGGGGCCGTTTTTGTAGGCTGGATTTTTCAATTTGTGAGTTGGGGAGCCCCGTGGCAGATTTTTGGAATTATTCTGATAGCTATGCTCATTTCGGCGGGAATTAATCCGGTGCAACCCGCCAAAAGATCTCCCATAGTGGCTTTGAGGCATATCGTTCCGCTCGTAATGGTTACTTCCATCTTGCTTTTCCCCATGTTGGAGGTAAGTGCGGATCAGAAAACCCATCTCAGCATGAAGGATGCGGCGCTTTCGTTTTTGGAAGATCAGGACTCAAGGATCATGTTCGCTATCTCTCAAGTCCTCACGACGGCGACATCCACCGATTATCAGGCGACCTTCGAATCCATTTCTAGATCTCAAAACCCGGAAACACGCACGCAGGTCGATTCCTTGGCCGAAGAGTCTACGGGTGGTTTTTTGTTGTCCGCTATGGCCGGCTATGACGTTACGGTAACCATCCATTCCTTGGAAGGAACCGTCTTAGGCCGTTATAGCAGTCTCATTCGACGGGTTCCGCGCACCACCCGGGACGATGCGGATGCATTCGATTTCGAGTTGTTTGCAGACATGTACAAGGAGTTCGGGCAAACCGGGCCAATGATCGAGAAACTAACGGGCCTAAAAGACGAGAATCGTTTCCGATATACCGGATTCCAAATGGACCCCAATAAGGATTCTTTTTATGTTTTAGTCCGAGCCGAACAGCGCATTGTTACAGAGTCTGCCGGCACCCCGTTTCCAAAGGTGTTAAGCCCAACTGGCTATTATGGCAATCGCGACGCAGACTTATCGATCGCACAGTTTCAAGATGGTGTAATCATTCGAAGCCAAGGACGAAATTTTGGTCGTTCTTTTTTGGAAGAAGGCATTTTGACTCAACTGCGGGGTAATCCAGAATTGTGGTTGGAGGAGGGAAGTCGGGACCTGTCGTACCATACCTATTATCGGATGGAAGAGAATCTCGATTCCGAATCTCATTCCTCGGTAATTGCTGTCCGGCGCCAAACAACGAATATATTTGACCAGCTATATCATCTTTTAAGGGTTGTAGTAGCCGGCATGTTTTTGATTTTCCCCGTCTACGTGGGCGGAATCGTTTGGCGACTCAAAAATAGAGGCCCGGCGTTGGAGCCAAAGCGCTTCCGAGACCAGGTTTTGAATGCGTTTTTCTCTGTGGGCATTATTACGGTGTTTGCCATGGGGTTTGTCGGTTTAGGCGTGGTAACCGGAGAGAACGACCGAGCCATCGATTCGTGGCTTCGACAGCACTTGGATAGAGTTGAAGAGACGCTTCAGTTGGACACCAGCGGGGAAGAGCTACCCTATCACGTATTGGAACGAACGGATGTAGACTCGCTTTCAGCGCGTGTTGGATTAGACCTCGTCATCTACCGGGGAATTGATGTCGAGCAAGCGAGTCGTCCGGAGCTAATTCGGGATCGACTCATCGAAAGACGCCTTCCGATTGAAGCTTATTCGTCGCTTTATCTTGACGGGTTCCGGTTTGTTACCGTGAATGAAGATCTGGGCTTGTTCAAGTACACAGCTGGTTTTCGAACCCTCACCGACGAAAAAGGTCTACCCAAATACGTCATTTCCATACCAACCCTACCCGAACAGGAACGAATCGAAGAAGAGCGAGCCAGGACCGTAGCCTATTTATTTGGATCTTTGCTGCTGTTGGTGTTGGTGGTTATGGTAACGGCTTCACTCCTTGCCAACGCCCTAACTCGGCCCATTGCCCAGCTACGGGCAGGGCTACAAGCCGTTGCGGCTGGCCATTTTGAACGGATAGCACAAATCGGAACCCAAGATGAAATCGCGGGACTAGTGGACTCGTTTAACACGATGCAGGATCAGTTGGAAGAAAGTCAGCGCCTGATCGGGCAGCAGGAAAGGCAACTCGCGTGGAAGGAAATGGCGAGACAGGTGGCGCACGAAATTAAAAATCCGCTGACGCCCATGAAGTTATCTATTCAGCATCTTCGTTCCGCCTACTTGAGAAGGAGCGAAGACGGTTCGGACGATGACAAGTTTTCGGTCAAATTCAATCAAACCACCACGACGTTAATTGAGCAGATAGACACGCTGGCCCGCATCGCGAACGAATTTTCTTCCTTTGGTCGCATGCCGACGCATATTCGAGAAGAGGTGGATTTAAACGCCGTTATTTTGGAAGCCGTCGAACTCATGCAGGCGGAAGATAACGTCGAAATTAAGACCCAATTGAGTACGGATCGATTCATTGTCGAAGCCGACCGTGAAGCCCTTCGCAGGGTTTATATCAACTTTTTGAAAAACGCGATCCAAGCGGTTCCGGACGACAGAACAGCGAAAATAACGGTCACATCCCATGCCATTTTGGAGGACGAAAAGTGGTTTGTGATGAGCGAAGTGATCGATAATGGAGCCGGTATACCCAGAAATCTATGGGAAAAAATATTCGTACCAAGTTTTTCAACCAAAACGAGTGGAACAGGCTTGGGGCTGGCAATTGCCCGCAAAACGGTCGAAACCATGGATGGGGAGATCGGCTTTACCACTAGATTCGAAAAAGGAAGCACTTTCTGGATCAAAGTCCCCTTGAGCCCCGCCAGCAATTGAGCCCCGCCAGCAATTGAGCCCCGCCAGCAATTGAGCCCTGCCAGCAATTGAGCCCTGCCAGCAATTGAATGCACATCTAAAGTGCGGTATCTTACAGATCTTCTGTCTGACCTGCTGATCGACCTGGCCATTCAAATTGTGCGCATTTCCTTATGCTGAACGTGCTTCCTTTTGCTCTGTGTTGTAAGTCTAATGCGCTGTCTTCGTGGAATGGGTCTTTTGAACACCCATTTGTAACGGCATTGATTGATGGGTCATTGTCCCGGGATCGGTTTCGATTCTATCAGATGCAGGACGCTCGCTATCTCGAAGCTTATGCCGATGTATGTTCCATCCTTTCTACTCGGTTTACATCCCCTTCAGACAAATTATGGTTTATAGAGGGGGCAAAAATGGCTTTGATAGTCGAACAACAGCTACATTCCGAATATGGAAAGCAATTAGGTTATTCTCCACACGACATTGCGGCACTTGAGCTTACGCCAAACAATAGAGCCTATCAAAACCACTTACTTTCCTGTGCTTCGCACGGATCCCTTCTAAAAGGATTAGCTGCTCTTGCGCCCTGCCCGTGGCTGTATTCGGAGATTGGTATCAAAATTTCGGAGCGGCCTGGTGGGATTCCAGCAGACCATCCCTACAGAGATTGGCTTTTGACGTACGCAGATCCTTCGTTTGTGACCTATACGAACGAGCTTTTGTTCTTTTTAGAACGTGCATCTGAGGAGAA
Source organism: uncultured Bacteroidota bacterium (assembly GCA_937877085.1). Lineage (GTDB taxonomy): Bacteria > Bacteroidota > Rhodothermia > Rhodothermales > UBA10348 > UBA10348. The sequence goes on along the minus strand of CALEEY010000150.1, from coordinate 1,639 downwards.
TGGCGCTGAAAATCATCAAGCAGCTATGGAAGCGTTTGATTTGAGCGTAAAATACGAATGGATGTTTTGGGAGCAGGCTTGGAACTTGCAAAAATGGCCGATTTGACACTACGAACGATATTGTAACAGAATGAGAGCAATTGTTTTAGGCGCGGGAATAGTCGGCTTTGACGTGGCAAAATTATTGTCACATGCAGAACATGACGTTGTCGTTATCGATTCAGACCCAGAAGCATTGGCCCATGTCAGTGAGAAACTGGACGTCATGACGGTTTGCGGAAACGGAACGTCTACGGCCGTTCTTGAACAAGCAGGAATAAGAAGTGCTCGAATTATGATTGCGGTAACGGCAATCGATGAAGTGAACATTATTGCCTGCATGTTAGCCGATCGACTGGGCGTAGAGACGACCGTTGCCAGGGTTCGATCCGATGAATTGTCGAATACTACTGCAGTTTTAAATTCTACAGATTTTGGAATTGACCTCGTTATTCACCCCGAGGAAAGTGCTGCTGAGGAAATTGTTCGACTTATTCGCCGTGCCGGTGCGACCGAGGTGGTAATGTTGGCCAATGAAAGGCTTCACTTGGTAGGGCTTAGGCTAGATCCAGATAGTCCAGTGATTGGTCGCAGTCTACGGGATGTCGTTTCGGAAGGCTCAGCTACTCCGTTCCGCGTGATGGCTATTACCAGAGGCATACGGACCATTTTGCCGAATGGGGACGAGCGGTTTCGAAATAACGATCAGGTTTTTGTGCTTGCCCGCCCCAAAAGCGTTCCTCCCGTTTTGGAGTTGTTTGGAAAATCGGACCGACGTATTCAAAATGTCATGATTTTAGGTGGGACGGATATTGGTGCAAAAGTAGCGTTCCGGTTAAGTCAGGAGAAGCATAAGAGTATAAAACTGATCGAAGGAAATCGGCAGAGGGCCGAGCAATTGGCCGAGGTGTTGGGATCCGTTCTAGTTATTCACGGGGACGACACGGACATCGATCTGTTGATTACTGAAGGATTGTCAGATATGGATGCATTCATTGCAGTCACAGACGATGAAGAGTCTAATTTGGTGACTTGTTTATTGGCCAAGCACTTAACGGTTCGAAAAACGGTAGCTCTGTTGTCGAAAGGGGCTTACATACCGATCAGTCAGTCCATTGGGCTGGACGCTGCTGTGAACAAAAAACTCTCTGTTTCAAGAGAAATCATGCGATTCCTAAGGGGAAAACACGTTAAAAGCGTTGCGACCGTTCATGGAATGGACGCGGAAATACTAGAAATAGAAGCGTCTCCTCGATCTAAAATCACCTCAGATATTCTAATGAATATGAAGCTTCCTACGGGGTTGTTGTTGGCTGCAGTGAATAGCGGAGATGAGATTGAAATCGCGACGGGACAAACGCGTATCAAAGCCGGAGACAGTGCATTTATATTCGTAATGCCGGGCCAAATTGCCAAAGCCGAAGCTTTGTTTGCCACTCCTTAATCATCCACCGAAATGGTTCTAAATCTTAAAGCCGTTTTTTACACCTTGGGAATCCTAGTATTATTTCTAGGAGCCGCATTGGTATTTCCCATGTTGGTTGCCTTGTATTACGGGGAACCCGAATGGTGGGCTTTCGGAATTACGGCATTGATTTCC
>CALEEY010000149.1 GCA_937877085.1 uncultured Bacteroidota bacterium | reverse complement strand
CAGTCTCATGAAAAAAATAGTTGCAGCTCTGGGCGCTATCGCCTTTTTGCTCGTGTTGCTCACTAAGCCATTTGATTTTGCCGAAGTTTATTCGACGCATGCAGGCAAAATGGTACAGACCATGTCCACGAATACTTCCGGAATAAGTCCTGTGACTGCGGATATTTCGCAGTCGAATGCGAGTGTAGGTAGTCAGCTACTCGTCGGTATCTCGAATGCATTGAGCGAAGCTTCCGAGTTTGATTCTGGTTTGTGGATGATGTCCTTGATTGTGATAGGTGCCATTACCCTAGGCGCTTCAGTACAGCGGAAACGTAGAAATCGCCGGCTGAATAACAAGCGAATCTGCGTCGAGGTCGACTCCAATCATAATGTCGTCGGCACCCTCGCCATTGTATTTCACCATGTTGGTATACAATTCTTCGACGGCCATATTCAAGATAAACTTCGTTCCTGAGTCAAGTCCCAACTGGATTGATGCCTGCTCTAAAAAAGTAACGATGGCATCTAATTCGTTTATGTTTCTGCCGAAGTGCTTTTCCATAGATCAGTAATAGTGTATGACCGGTGCAGATCGAATGCCGCTCCTAGCAGCGTTTCCTAAGGGTAGCGTAGAATACCCTTTGCAAACCATCGGTACAAGTCTGACCTCTCAAATTAATATGGGCGTTTGAATCGAGAAAAATGACCTTAAACAGTTGCCGGTGATATAAAAAAAAAGGCGGCTTCCCTGGTGGGAAGCCGCCTTTAAATACGGATGTCGTAGCCTATCCAATATGCATTTGGAGCTCTTCCCTACGATGTTTCTGACGCAACTTACGAAGCGCCTTTTCTTTGATCTGACGGACGCGTTCGCGCGTTAGGCCAAAGCGCTGTCCGATTTCTTCAAGCGTAAGCGGATGTTCGCGTCCAATGCCGAAATAGAGACGTGTAATCTCAGCTTCGCGAGGGTGCAATAAATTCAACGCACGCTCAATATCAATCTTGAGCGATTCGTCCATCAATGAATCGTCTGGCTTGGTGTCTTCATCATCTGGAAGCACATCGAGCAAACTGTTATCGTCGTCCTCGTTAAACGGAGCGTCCATTGAAAGATGACGACCGGTGTGCTGCATAGCCTCACGAACCTTTTCGACATCGACTTCCAATTCCACGGCCAGCTCTTCAATGTTGGGCTGGCGCTCGTGCGTTTGAGCCAAACGAGCACTGGTTTTGCGGATTTTGGAGATCGTTCCAATTCGGTTGAGCGGCAAACGAACCACGCGGCTTTGTTCAGCCAAAGCCTGCAGGATGGCCTGGCGAATCCACCAAACAGCGTACGAAATAAATTTGAAACCACGAGTTTCGTCGAATCGCTGGGCTGCTTTAATGAGGCCGTAATTGCCCTCATTAATTAGGTCAGCAAGAGTAAGCCCTTGCCCCTGATATTTTTTGGCGACGGAAACAACAAAACGAAGGTTTGCACGCGTTAAGCGGTGCAAGGCGTTTTGATCACCTGACTTGATAGCCTGTGCGAGTGTGACCTCTTCCTGCGGCGTCAACAATTGAATTTGACCAATTTCCTGCAGGTACTGGTCCAGCATGCGTTGCTGGCGTGGGACGTACATACTCCCCTTCCTCTATCTGAATTCGTGGTAGCGGTTTTCGGTAAGCGTTAGCTTTCTCCTAGATCAATCACTGATAAACGGGATACCAGCGAAAATGCCCGAGTCAACGGCCCCCATGCACGAGGAAAGGTTGGTGGTTGTTCCCTATGCATGTGGTTCTTAACTCTTTATATCCTCTTCTTACGTATTGTTTCCTGAAATTTTCAGTAGGGCATTGGCAATTTCTCTTTCTTCGTTCATTCTTGGGACTTTAGTCTGAGCGCTGACCGTTTTTTTGGTTGATTTGAGCCACTCGTGGAACGTTCCAGCCCGCAAAGAGGATATGGAAGGAGATTGAAAAGCTCCGGCTTCGCGGCGAATAACGTAATGCCGATTGACTTCTTGGAGATGACGGTCAATGGCCTGCGCGAACGCAGCCACATCGTTGGGTTCCGATTCAAACTCAATCAACCATTCGTGCCCAGGAAGATCCGTGGACGATACCGGAAGTGACGTAATATGGAAATTTGCAATGCGCGCATGCGTGGATTCACATGCTTTCCCAAGCGCAGCACGCGCCTCATCCCCGTAAACAGCCTCACCATATTTGTCTAGCATTTCGTTGGTTCTGCCCGCTACAAGCATCCGGTAGGGCTTGGTGGACGTAAACTTTACCACGTCGCCGATTTCATAGCCCCAAAGACCGCTACAGGTCGATACATAAATGCGGTATCGAATGCCCGTTTCAACGCCTTCGATCGATACGCGGGGTCCCGAGCCGTCTACGGGTTCAAACTCGAAATACACTCCAGAGTTAAGGTGGACCAACATGTCGGAAGCTTGTGGGTCATCTTGGAAGGATATATATCCTTCAGAGGCTCCATAGCTTTCCATAAAATCGAGCGGGCCTCCTACTTGTTGTTCAAGCAAGGCCCGATAGGACGACAAGGCCACCCCACCCGAGAAAAACACTTGAAGGTTGGGCCAGATTTCCCTGACCGTGGTCGCTCGATTTCCGGTTGCGTTATTGTGCGCAGCTATCAACTTTTTGAAGAGCACAATAGCCCAGGATGGCACCATCGCGATGGCACGAATATCCATATTCAAGGTGTGCTCCACCATTGCGTCTAACTTCATTTCCCAATTCGGGAGAAACAGGATTTCTTGGGGTACGGCTTGGAGGAATTTTTTAATAGCCCAAGGAGCAAACAGAAATTGCAAGCCGCTCACTTCGCCAATCATGGTCCCCGGATGGAGGGGGTCTTCCTCAATGCGACCTGGAATGGACAACAGTTTCCCCATGAAAAAGGTGGGATCGGCTGTGGCTTCGAAGTAAGACAAGGCCACGGCAAGCGTAAAGCGGCGGTTAATATTCAACATTTGCGTGGACAGCGGAATGATCTTGCCTGCCGAAGCCGTCCCTGATGAAACCGCAAAGTGTTTGAATTCCCCAGGCCAAATAATATCTCGCTCTCCACGACGTATGCGCTCGATATCGCTTCGAAATGCCTCGTAGGAATGAATGGGCATGCGCTCGCGATACAGACTGACCGGATCGCTTGCCTTCGCAATCTCCCTAAATTGGTACTTTTTACCCCATTCGGTCTGTGACGCCGTTCTCATCAACTCCCTCAGTACCGCGACCTGAGTTCCCACCGGATTTTCCTTGAATTCCCGGATGACCGTGAGCGGACTCAAGGCGGGAGGCCACCGAGTCTCGTCTGCTTTGGGAAATCGAATCGACATGGATGCAAAAGGGGAAGGTAAATGCTGCTGCCCAGTGGAAGGATTTAATGCCGGCTTGTGAACATGGATCCGAATTTTCGGTGCTATCTTTTAGGACGACTATTCGGTTTTCCCGTTGAGGAGCGCGCTGCGTGTGTGAGCGAACTCCGCAATGGGCCCTTGGAATCAATCAATTTGCCACATAACGACCATCCGCCTAACGATTTGGAGCCTAACCGTCATATCCTAAAAAGCCGCGACTTGGTGTTGGACTGTCGACTTCCGGTCGTGGGCGGGGCTCATATTATGGGCGTTTTAAATGTGACGCCCGATTCGTTCTCTGATGGGGGTAAGTATCTTTCCGTGGCGCGCGCGGTAGCGCGCGCCACGGAAATGGCCCACGAAGGGGCCCAAATCATCGATATTGGAGGCGCATCCTCCCGACCAAAAGGATCCGCATACGGCGCGGGAGCCGAAATCGTATCGTTGGAAGAAGAGCTTCGAAGGGTATTGCCGGTAGTAAAAGAGTTAGTCACGTTGCTTCCCGACGTTTGGATTTCAATTGATACCTATCGGATGGAGGTTGCTCGCGCCGCGCTTGAAATGGGTGCGCATATGATTAACGATATCACTGCCCTTCGTTTTGAACCACAATTGGCCGAGGTGTGTGCTGCTTTCAACGCCCCTTTAGTGCTCATGCATTCGGTCGGACTTCCCGGGGACATGCCCCACGGTCTTGAATCCTCGAGCCCGAAAGAGGATATCGTAAAACGAGTCCGCACAGATCTCGAAGTAGCTATAAACGTCGGCATCCAAAGCGGCTGCAGGCAACTGATTGTAGACCCTGGATTTGGCTTTGGTAAACAAACGACTGAAAATTTGCGCCTAATCGCCGAACTGCAGGAGTTTCAATCGTTAGGCTACCCCCTCCTTATAGGTGTATCAAGAAAAAGCTCCGTGGGAGAAATCCTGTCCAGTGATGGAAAAGCACCTCCGCCCGAAGACAGAGTTTTTGGTAGTCTCGGAATTACGGCCGTCGGTTTGAACGGGGGAGCGTCCATCGTACGCACGCATGACGTACGGGAAACATCGCAATTCCTTATGGCTCTGGACGCAACCAGGCGTACGTCAAAGGTGTAGATGACGTATTATACGAGTAGCCACCAACCCCGGTTGGGTAACCAACCTATAAACCAGCCAGTACGGCTTTGACACTTTTTGACTGGGTCATACCGATACGCGTCGTAGATCTCATTGAGATCGGGTTGGTTGCGTACGTGCTATACAAACTCTATCAGTTGATGCGTGGCACCATCGCTGTTCAGATTTTTGCTGGGATCATTGCGCTTTATATCGTGCAGGTACTTGTTACAGCAGCCGATATGACCATTTTGAAGGCACTTTTTAGCTCCATCTCGGAAGTGTTCGTCTTGGCGGTAATCATCCTATTTCAACCCGAAATTCGACGGCTTTTACTTCTTCTCGGGTTAAATCCGCTCGTTCGGAGGTTTATGCGTTCTCCTGCGCAACAGGTTCGAATTGAAGAAATTGTTCTAGCGGTACAGGATATGAGTACCCGTAAAATCGGCGCGCTGATTGCGTTTGAGCGGTCGATCGGATTGAGGAGTTACATCGAAACGGGCGCCCAACTTGGCGCACAAATTAGCCGCGACCTGTTAGTAACCATTTTTTATTCTCAAAACCCGCTGCACGACGGCGCCGTTATTATTCGTGACACTCAGATTGAAGCCGCCCGATGTATCCTGCCCATTTCTACGAGTATGCGTCTCAGTAGCAAATTAGGTCTACGACACCGTGCTGCGGTGGGCCTGACGGAATTGACGGACGCATTTGTGATCGTGGTTTCGGAAGAAACGGGCAAAATTAGCATTGCCAGCAATGGCGTGTTAAAATCGGATATCAGCTTGAGTCTTTTAGACGAATACATTCTGGAAGCGTTGGCACCTAGCCTTGCCGGCAATGCGAGTACCAATCCACCTGCAACCGCCTAAGACACGATCCAATGAGTATGAATGAGGATTGGAAATTTGAACGCAGGCGGAACCGTTTGGTCGACGAACTACGAGAAAAAGGGATCGTCAACGAAAAGGTGTTAGCCGCCATAGGCAGGGTGCCACGCCATGAGTTTGTAGACCAAGCCTTTCATGCTCGAGCATACAATGACGAAGCACTACCAATCGGCCTAAAACAAACCATTTCGCAGCCATTTACCGTTGCCATTCAGAGCCAAGCATTGGCTCCACTTCGAGATGAGCGCATCTTAGAGATCGGTACGGGAAGCGGATATCAAGCGGCCGTTTTGTGCGAAATGGGGGCCAGGGTGTTTTCAATTGAGCGTATGAGGGCCCTTTATGATCGCACGAAGCCTCTTCTAAAAAGCTTAGGGTACCGAGTTACGACTATGTTTGGTGATGGGATGGAAGGATGGGGATCGATGGCCCCATTCGACGGAATTATCGTAACGGCTGGCGCGCAGGAAGTACCCGAAGTTCTGCTGCAGCAATTGAGGTTGCCTGAGGGCATGAAAAGTGGCGGCCGCATGATTATTCCAGTAGGCCCTAGAGAAGAACAGGTTATGACCTTGGTTGTTCGGACCGACGTGAACAGCTTTGAATCCGTCGAGCTCGAGACGTTTCGGTTCGTTCCGCTATTGGGCAACACCGTAGGATAACCACGTAGGACGGATTAGTTCGTCTTTGGCTTCCAAGTCCCGCTCTCGTGGTCCACTCGATCAACAATTCCTACGATGGTTGCGTCGGTGGGAATCAACTCTGGCTTGAAGGGAATGGTAGCCTCGGTCGAACTTACGTAGAGGACCGTGTCCCCGACACCCGAATCGACGGTATCAAGAGCCACGATCTTACCCCCAATATCTTTTCCAGAAAAGGTCATAGGCTGTACGAACAACATACGTTTGCCGCTGAGCGTCTCCGTTTTTCGGGTCGCCCAAATATTCCCTATTACGCGGCCAATGTTCACTTCGCGTTTCCCTCTACATCCATTTTATCGACAATTGCGACGATAACGGCATCAATGGGCTTATTCTTGGTTACTTCTGTTTGACGGGCGCTGGAGCCTTGAACAAACAGAACGGTTTCTCCAACTCCTGCGCCAACGCTATCGACAGCAACAACCACTTTGTCTTTGGGCGTCCCATCTGGTTCAAGTTCGCAAACCATTTGAAGGGTAAGTCCACGCAGTTGCTCGTCCTTTCGGGTGGCCCATACCGTTCCGATAACTTTTCCTAGAATCATAGTTGTGCTCCGTTTTTGAGCCGAAAAAAGTCTTGATCAATCATCAGATTAGCCTGGAATGGTCTAAAAAGGGGTGCCGTTGCATGAAAAATCAGCCTCAAAATAGGCCGAAACCGTAGCCGCGTGATCGGCAAAAGTAGTACGCGTTCCTACGGATCCTGCTCCGCCGCCTCCATAATACAACAGCGGAACGAATTCGCGACTGTGATCTGAGCTAGGAGTGGTAGGATCGTTGCCATGATCCGCCGTAATGAGCAATCGGCCATCTTGTGGGAGACTTTCCATTAAATCCGGGATACACGCATCAAATTCTTCGAGCGATCGCGCAAATCCTTCCGGATCGTTTCGATGCCCGTATTCCTGGTCAAAATCGATTAAATTCACCCATATGAACGTAGGTTCGCCGGTAGCGGACGCGCGGCGAAGTACGCTTAGGGTGGTCTGAATTCCAATCGGGTTCGAACCCGTTTTGTGCGTTTCATCGAATCCAACCCCGCCAAATAAATCCGCTACCTTTCCTACGGAAATGGTTCGGACGCCTTTTTTCTGTAACGATTCTTGAACGGTTGGGAGGTGAGGAAGCCGCGAGAAATCCTTTCGCTTGGTTGACAGACGAAGAAAATCTCCAGGCGCCCCTTCAAAGGGTCGGGCAATTACTCTACCCACATTGTGGGGCCCAACGCACGTCTGGTTTCTAGCAATTTCAGACCATTTATATAGCGTTTCCAGTGGTATTACGTCGATATGAGCCGCAATCTGAAAAACGCTATCGGCCGAAGTATAGACGATCGGACGTCCGGTTGCGAGGTGTTCAGCACCAAAATCATCAATAATGACCGTGCCCGATTCAGGTCTGTTTCCCAGAACCCCCTCCACCCCTGCCGCCGCGCAAAACGCTGCCACCATGTCGGCTGGAAATCCTTCCGGATAGGTTGGAAAAGGGTGATCTACCTGGATTCCTGCCATTTCCCAATGACCGGTGGTGGAATCTTTACCGGCGGAACACTCGGTCATCTTCCCAAACTTAGCCAAAGGCTTTGGATCGGCCGCGAGTGAATCAAAGGGCCGAATACACCCAAGCCCCATGCGGGAAAGATTGGGAAGATGGGGACGTACTTTCGCCAAGACGTGGCCTAACGTGTCGCTCCCTTGATCCCCATAGACTTTCGCATCTGGCTGCTCTCCAATACCTACGCCGTCCAACACCATAGTGACGAAAACCATGTCGCTACTCCTTTTTCGACCTGATACCTTGCTCCGATGGGGCGCCTTACTCAGATAGGACACCTTAGATAAGCTCGGCCATTATTTTCTATTCAACTATGATACACTCCCCAGACTGGAAAGCTTCTTGAAGGGCGGCCGTAGCGTCAGATCTGAATTCATCAGCCGATTGGTGTCGCTCCTGCATGACCGCAACACCTACACTTACGCCGCCCGGTAGCGACCGGTGATCCTTGGGGAAGCTTTCCTGTATTCGACTGGCCCAAGCGGCGATGTCGGACTTGGCTCCATGGTAAAAAACACCATAGGTCAACTCCCCAAACCGTTCAACCCGTGCATCGACGGCGACATTTTTTAATCGAGTATAAAACGCACTCTCTAGTTCCGTTAAATTATCCGCGCCGTCTTCCCCTCCGTTGAAATAAACCAGGGCTAACGAGAGCGGGTGGTGCGCTGAACGCGCCCTTTCCATCTCTTCTGTGATTATTTCCCGCCTAGGCTTAATGGGCAGACTCGCATCCAAATCGGCCAGGCCTCCTTCGGCCTCTGTATCCAAAATGGTGGAGACTAACCGTGCATATTGTTCTAGTAATACCCGTACAGATGCCGCTTCGAGCCCGACTTCATTCATGGTATCGACCAACAAAATGAAAAGGTCGTCGTACTTCTTGGGTACAACCGGCACCATGGCCACTTGACGCACATTGATCTGCTCGTGGTAATAGCCCAGCTTGGCCTTCGGAAACCCATTGGGTCCAACGCGAGGATACACGACAGGCACTAGGGCACGATGGCCAGCCAGCATGGGCTCCTTAGCTGAATACGTTCCGCCATTTCGGGCGTATGAGTTCTGGCTAATCATTACCTCGATATGATACCGAAGAGGCACATCTTCCTGCCGAAGCAAACAAACGGTGTAGGCGTCAATCGAAGCTCTGAGCGAACGTAGAGCGGGAATTAACACATCTGCGAAGGACTGCGAGGAGGCTTCTGAGACCATGATGCGCGGCCGTGGGACCTTCGTTCTGGGTTTACCAACCACAGGAATGTCGGCGGATCCAACGGGCAGTTCGATCGGGTTGGAGATAAACTCATACGAATCTCCAACGGTCAGTTCATCGCCTCCATCAACCCCTTCATAATGGTTGGGCTCTAGAACCGCCGGTTGGGCCGGCTTGATCTCCATAATGCCGAGCGACGCTAAATCATCCTCTGGCTGATCAGGGGCCTGCATATAGGCTTCTGGGACGTTCTTATGCCTGCGTCTCATTTTGGACGTAATCATAACGCCCGCAGCTACTAAAAGCAGCGTTGCAAAAATGTAAAGCCGCCAATCCCCTAGGACTACAGCCAGTGAAAGTGAAACAACTGCTAGAATGATAAACAGTACGCGGAGCATCCGATATTCAGAAACGAAAAAAATGAATGATTAGTGCCACAATCTTCGCAAGCTATTGGCGCATATAGCAAAAGTCAATTAAACACCGCATTGTTATTGGCTCCATTTGATACAAATATCTCAGAATGAGTGCCAATCCGATGCCCTTTGAGGCGTCATTTCGCCAATTAACCCATTTTACGCCTTTTTTCGAGAAAATACGCGTTTTGGCACGACATTTGAAATTGTTGTCGCCGGTAATGAAGACCGAGACTTCGTGAAATAAAAAATCCTCCTTGGTTTCGACTCACGATCTCATCTGTCGGCTTCATTGCAC
>CALEEY010000148.1 GCA_937877085.1 uncultured Bacteroidota bacterium | reverse complement strand
AAGGAAAATTTGCGGGTGTTTTTAACGGCCGCGAAGCGCCGTGGTGAATGCCTGGATCACGTTCTTTTGTCCGGCCCGCCCGGCCTTGGCAAAACCACGTTGGCTTACATCATTGGGGCCGAAATGGGCACTCAGGTCAAAACCACTTCTGGACCCGTCTTGGACAAGCCCGCTTCGGTTGCAGGACTCTTGACCAATCTGAACGAAGGGGATGTGCTTTTTATTGATGAGATCCACCGGTTGTCTCCTGTTGTAGAAGAATACCTCTACGCCGCAATGGAGGATTATCATATCGATATCCTGATTGACTCCGGCCCAAGCGCCCGCAGCGTCAAAATTACCCTTCCTCCTTTTACGCTGATTGGAGCAACGACGCGGAAAGGACTCTTAACCGCCCCTCTCAGAGCCCGGTTTGGGATCGATTTTCGGTATGATTACTACTCAGCAGCCACGTTAACGGAAATTGTCAAACGTTCGGCGGACCTTTTGAAAGTAGAAATTACCGGCGACGGCGCCGTTGAGTTGGCGCGGCGTTCCCGCGGAACGCCGCGCATAGCGAACCGCCTGCTTCGCAGGGCCAGAGATTACGCCCAGGTTGATGGCGACGGAAGTATTACGAGAGATATGGCCGATCATGCGCTCAATGCCCTTAGCGTAGATATTGAGGGCCTTGATGATATGGACACGAGGATCTTGATGACCCTGATTGAGAAATTCGGGGGCGGTCCGACGGGTCTCGCTAACCTAGCTGTATCGGTTGGCGAAGACGCTGGCACCATCGAAGAGGTCTACGAACCGTATTTAATCCAAGAAGGGTATATCGAGCGCACAGCTAGGGGTCGAATTGCGACACCGGCGGCTTACAAACACTTTGGACTCAAACCACAGTCTAGAGATAGCGGGTTGTTCGAGTAGATGCGAGGGTGCTGGGGACGAGCCTTGTCTGGAGTATTGTGCGCGACCGCCTAAACGACCCGGCCTTGCGTATCCACCAAAATAGTCTGAAGCACTTCGTCCCCATCCACCAAAAACATGTGGGGTTGCATATTGACAACCACGCACGCGTGGTTGGGCACGACACGTACTTGGTCGCCCACATTAAGAGTAGAACCACCTCGGACCAGCACCCAACCATGCTCTTCAGAGAGCGCATTGATCACGGCATGCGGCATAGGGACCATATTCCCAGCATCGTATAGAATCTGGCCATAGCCTTCGGCTCTAAATGCCCCATCCGACGTCAGGACTTTTTTGCCTGAATCAATAAACAGCCGTTCGGAGCCGTCCTCGTTCTTATGCTTCGAAAAAACAGTGGCATGAACCGTTAGCGCGCAACTTTCAAGACCACGAACGCCCAGGTTTACCTGCGTCATATCGTGAAAAACATAGTTTCCAGGACGAATTTCGGTGATCTTAAAGCCTTCATGTTCCCGATTGGTAAGATACCGAATGGACGGCGTAGACCCCACACTGATCTCCAAATCGCCAGAAACAGCCGCTTTAACTCCAGCCGTGCGCAAACTGACAGCGAACTCCAGCATACGGTCTCTTTCCAGATTGCTTACTCGTTTGAGCGAATCGGCAAGCGTTTCCCCTTCCGATTGAGGGCCATAGTACGAATGCCCAGCGTGTGTTAGGATGCCGCACACGCGTAGCCCCGGGAGCGAATCCACCCATAATGCAAATGCCGCGCTCTCAGGTCTGTCCCACCGCACGCCGCATCGGTGATATCCGATGTCGGTTTCAATCATGACGTCAACCGGTTCTCCTTCGGCCGCAAAGAATTCCGAAGCCGCCAAGGCCCCTTCCGGCGTATCCACGCAAAATGAAACGCGGCAGGTTGGAAGCAATCGGGCGAGACGAGCATACTTTTCAGCGCCATACAGCGCATACGCCAACCGTATATCCGTAAAACCCGCCGCCGCAAACGTTTCTGCTTCTCCCAACTTGGCTACTGTAAGCCCCTTGGCCCCTAACTCGCGCTGGCGGGACGCAATAAATACCGATTTATGTGTTTTCGTATGCGGACGAAGCGCGACCCCCTGGGCATCGGCCAAATCTTGCATAGACCTCAAATTAGCCTCTAGTCGGCTTTTTTCGATGACAACGGCAGGGGTGGGTAGCTCAGATAACAACATAAAACAACGGGCTTTTACGGGTTGATGGGCCATTCAATGACCAAATCGGCCATCGGGATAGACACGATGTCGGCCTTTCCACCTTTGTGTGTCGTAAAGTACAATTTGGTGTCGTCTAAACTCAACGTTGCTCCGTACTCCCCTTTTGCGGAGTTGACTTCGGGGCCAAGGTTTACGGCTTCGGACCATCCATCGGGTGAAGGGAATGAAATCCAGAGATCGTCTTCGCCCAACCCATTGGGGTCGTCGGTGCGAGAAAAGATCAAAAAGCGGCTTTTGGGATCAATGAGTACGTCTGATTCCGAAAATTCGGTATTTACGGCGCCCTTTAGTGGCTCAACGACGTATCCCGTACTTGCTAGAACGGCATGATACACGTCCGATTTTCCTTTGCCGCCTTCACGATTTGAAGCAAAATAAATACTGCCGTCTTCTGCAACGGAGCCATGAAAGTCATTCGCTGGCGAATTTAAAGCTGTAAATGGCTCGGCGGGAAGCCACTCTTCCCCATCATTCATAGCGAGCCACAGGTTAAAATCCCCTGCTTGGCCACCTTCTTCTAAGGGGCGGTCGGAAGAAAAGAGCAATGCGTCTAGAGCAGGGTAGAAACGAGCTCCACGGTCGTTATACGTACCAGAAAACGGCATTGGGGTAGGTTCGGACCAACCTGCATCGGTTCTATTCGTCTCCCAAATGCTATGTCCTGACCACCCTTCTTTATGCCGCCCGAACACCATCTTGGTATTGTCCGAATTGAACGAGATCCAACTTTCCCCATCCGTAGACTCGATGGTGGCAAAGCTAGTGGCCTTAAATGGTCGATCCTCTGATTTAGAACCGGAAGAACAGCTCAGGGAGGACAACGATAGACCCAAAAGGGAAATGAATAAAAGTCTTGTTTTCATAGCTTGGAAAGAGTTTGAATGCGTGTTCGGTCTAAGTCGAAAGCCTTCTCAGGTTCCTTAAAACGGCCCGTGGTCGTCCGATTTTGCCTCTCCTTGACAATGAATCCTACGTCCACCGTCGTCTCCCAAAGTCCACCCTTTCCTAGATCTACTTATCGCCAAACCGGACCGGAATCAAAATCAAATTGATCAAGGCTTGCTGGCACCATTTCGATGCTATACCCCGGTTTTGTTGGCGGCATGTATCGCCCATTTTTAATGGTTACTGGGTCTAGAAAGTGCTCATGTAAGTGATCCACGAATTCAACGATCCGATTTTCAAGCGATCCGGAAACGCAAATGTAGTCGAATAGGGCAAGGTGCTGCACGTATTCGCACAATCCGACTCCCCCAGCATGCGGGCAGACAGGGATTCCTTTTTTGGCCGCCATCAATAGCACGGCAATGACTTCATTTACGCCCCCAAGCCGACACGAATCAATCTGACAAAACGAAATGGCGTCGGCCTGCATCAGTTGCTTAAACATGACCCGGTTCTGGCACTGCTCCCCCGTCGCAACTCCAATGGGCGCAAGGGCTTTCGCGATGGCCGCATGCCCCAAAATATCGTCAGGGCTGGTGGGTTCTTCGATCCACCACGGATCAAAACGGGCCAATTCTTTCATGTGGGCAATGGCCTCTTCCACGTCCCAACGCTGATTGGCATCCACCATCATTTTTCGATCCGGACCAATTTCTTCTCGGATGATAGAACACCGGCGGATGTCGTCCTGTAGGTCGGCGCCTACTTTGATCTTGAAGTGATTCCACCCTTCGGCTATGCCCTCTCGGCAGAGGCGGCGAATCTTATCATCCGAATACCCTAGCCATCCCGCCGATGTGGTATACGCCGGATATCCATCTTCTATCATTTCTTGCGTACGCCGTTCACGACCTGCAACGTTTTTTCGCAGCAATTCCACTGCCTCGCTTGGCGTAATTAGGTCGGTAATGTACCTAAAATCGACACAGGCCACGATTTCCTCCGGCGTCATATCGGAGAGCAGTTTCCACAAAGGTTTCTTCTCTACCTTCGCCCAAAGGTCCCAAACAGCGTTAATAATAGCGGCAGTAGCCAAGTGGATAACGCCTTTTTCAGGACCCACCCAGCGAAGCTGTGATTCGCTGGTCAAACTTCTCCAAAAGCCAGCCATGTCCCGCGTTAGGTCCTCTAGAGAACGCCCGACGACGAGGTGAGACAGGGACTTTACGGCTGCCACGCAGAGTTCGTTGCCACGGCCAATGGTAAACGTAAGTCCATGTCCCTCAACGCCTTCCGGATGATTGGTATGGAGCACGACATAGGCGGCCGAATAGTCTGGATCCGGATGCATGGCATCCGAGCCGTCGGCGGACTCTGAGGTCGGAAAACGGATGTCTCGAACGGTGATCGACTGTATCGTAAAACGGAGGTTAGACATATAGTTTAGGCGGCGGTAAATCCGCCATCGACCGGGAGGGCAACCCCCGTAATGAAGGACGATTCATCCGAAACCAGCCACAAAGCCGCATCCGCGCACTCCTCGGCCGTTCCGAGGCGGCCCATCGGTTGTGCTGCGGAATAGGACTTCATGGCGCCTTTTGGATCGGGCATGTTGTCTGCAAACTGTTGGAGCATCGGAGTGTCAATAATGCCCGGGCAGAGGGCGTTCACCCGAATATTTTCTTTGGCGTAATCCAGCGCGAGGGCTTTCGCGAGTAGCACGACGGCTCCTTTGCTAGCGCAGTACACAGGCGAATCTTCCTGGGCCACTAGACCTGTTTTACTCGCAGTAAAAAGCATGACGCCGCCGCCTTGTCGCTGCATGATCGGTAGGGTATACCGCGCCGCTTGCATGATGGAGGTGACGTTAACTGCAAAAAGATGCGCGATTTCGGCGTCGGAGGTCTCGGTCAGCTTCTTAGGTAGGTTGATTCCGGCGTTGCAAAACAGGATATCGACCGATCCATAAGAGTCCAGGCACAGATCAATAGCCGCCTGCTGATGTTCGGGCTTCGAAACATCGCCCTCGAGTCCCAACGCCCTTCCACCCTCCTCACCAATTTCTCCCACTAAGTCCGCCAATTCCTCTTCGTGAACGTCCATTAACACCAAACGAGCACCTTCTTGAGCAAATTTCAAGGCGCACGCCCGGCCAATGCCGCGCGCGGCACCGGTAATAAGGACTGATTTTGACTTTAATCGCTTCATTTTATTGGCCGTTTCTATTGTCGCCGAAGGAAACCCCGATTTTGTCGGCAATGCGTCTTAGATCGCTTATAACTGCAGGTAATAGGGGCACTCCTTGAACCGTTCTAATCTTTTCCATTTCGCGTTCAGGATCGCCGGGGATTAGCGGCCCGTTCGTTCCTGCCGCTGGTTTTGTTGCCCGAAACGTGCGGATCCAATCGTCAATTTGTCTTTTGAATTCGTCGGGATCAATAAATCCGTCTATGCGCCAAGCTCCAAAAAAATGTCCTATCCCCTTTCCAACACTTCGGCTGGGTTGTGGAAGGTGAAGGGTGAAGGGCGGCGCGAACGGTCCCCAGTTCGCGCCGCTCAGTACGCAGCACAAAATGTCTACCATGGCCGAGAGCGCATAACCCTTATGCCCTCCGTGTTCTCTATCGGACCCAAGAGGAAGAAGCGCTCCCCCGTCCATCATTTGCTTCGGAACGGTTGTCGAAACCCCCTCCTCGTCAATAATCCACCCATCGGGGACCTCGAGTCCCGCCCGGTGGGCCATCTCTACTTTTCCATACGCTACCGCACTCGTTGCCAAATCGATCACAATAGGAGGCTCTTCGAGCCCCGGAAAAGCCATCGCAATCGGGTTGGTACCCAGCATTTTCTCTGCACCCCAAAGGGGCGCAACGAGTTTGGTCGAATTGGTCATCGACATGCCGATCAAGTCGTACTTGAGCGCTTCCAACACGTAGTAGCCGGCGATGCCGTAATGATTGGTGTTGCTCACGCTCACCCAGCCCGAACCCGCATGCTTCGCCTTTTCCATGGCCACGCGGTTGGATTTGGGTCCCACGACCAGCCCTAGGCCGTTATCTCCGTCGATGGTTGCCGTACTTAGCGTTTCCCGTATCACTTTTAAGGTGGGCGTCGGATTGATGCGACCGGAAGAAAGCATTTCGTAGTACGAATAAAGGCGAGCTACACCATGGCTGTCAATTCCCCTTCGGTCCGCCGCGTCCAATACCTCAGCCGCCAATTGAGCATCCTCTTGTGGGACCCCAAAGTGCATGAACATGGCTGTAGAAAACGCCCGGAGTTCTTTGAGCGTAAAAATGGTAGTGTCGGTCAGGTCACTCATGCAAAAACGGGTTGAAAAAGGACATAATTACTCGAAAAAGACCAGTGCGCACGGTACGTCGGCTTAGGCACTCGGGCTTCCCAAAGTCTACAATCTGTACACGCGTAGAGCCGTATTGCAATATATTGACTGGCGCGTCCCCTCGTCCAACATTCGATCAAATTCGCCCATCAAATCCATCCATTTGCCAAGCGAACCCGCCAAATTCACCACTGGCCAGTCGGATCCAAACATGACACGTTCCGATCCAAATTCGTCCAAGACCAAACCCATGACCGGCAACATTTCGTCCGAAGTCCAATGTTCGATATCTGCCTCTGTAATCAGGCCCGACAATTTGCAGTTTACGTTGGGAAATGCGGCCAATTTCGATAGATGATGGGTCCAAGCGGCTAGGTCGCCCGACCGAATACCCGGTTTCCCCGCATGGTCCAGCACAAAAGAGACTTCGGGGCAACGCGCCACCATTTCCAAAACGCCTTCAAGTTGGTAATGATAGACGCAAATGTCAAAAGAGAGATTGTGACTTGGAAGGCGCCTTAACGAGCGCAGGAATGAGGGTTGAAGGCAAAAATGGGGGTCAACTTCGCCCTGAAGCAACCTTCTAACGCCCTTTACTAACGGATTTGATGCCAGCCATTCCAAGTGAGCGGACACTTCCGAGTCGTTTTCAAGGCTCGCGTGGGCCACGATGCCACCAATGCGTGGATCGCCAGCGGCTAATTCAGAAACCCACCGAACCTCACCTTGTGAAGACACATCGGTCATGGCCCCCGTACACTCCACAAAGACCATTTGCTGAGCCCGCCGACCGGATGCTATTTCAGCCCCGTTTTCGGAGGCTCCGAAGGCATGGCTGGCCACACACGCTTTATCATATTCCGCCAAGCCAAAAGGCTGGTTCAAAGCCGGCAGACCTGAAAGCCAAGGGTAAGAAAGCACCCTTGGGTCCCACAAATGCACATGTGAATCGATAAATGTCTGGTTCAAGATAAATTACTGGATTCGGGGTAAATCGAGTCGGGATAAATCGAGTTGGAAAAATGCTGGATATTGAAAGCTCCGCGCCTTAGCATAACGAATCAATTCTTTCCGTAAAAATACATTTTCATGTTTCGATTGGACAAAAAGACCGCTATTGTAACCGGAGCTGCTTCGGGTATTGGCAAGGCCATTGCAGAAGCTTTCGCCGCCCAGGGTGCAAAAGTAGCGGTACTGGATATTTCTGGACCGGCGGCAGAAGACGCGGCTAGCAATATAAAAAAACGAGGTGGCCAAGCCGCAGCCTTTGTCTGTGATGTGGGAAATCAAGCGGCGGTCGATGCCGTCTTTGAGGAGGTTGAGAAACGATTTGGGACGATTGATATCGTTGTGAACAACGCCGGGATTTCCCATATCGGAAACGTCGCTAAAACGACCGAAGAGGATATGGACAGGGTTATTTCCGTAAACGTTAAAGGCGTTTATAACGGATTACGTGCGGGTGTGAGGCATTTAGAGGCGCGAGGGGGCGTCATTTTGAACATGGCATCGGTCGTTTCTAGCGTTGGGATTCCCGATCGTTTTGCTTACTCCATGAGTAAGGGGGCCGTATTAACAATGACTTATTCGGTCGCTGTGGACTACTTAAAAGCAGGAATCCGGTGCAATTGTATTGCGCCGGGCCGTGTCCATACTCCCTTCGTGGACGACTATTTGGCCAAACATTATCCCGGAAAAGAAGGCGAAATGTTTGAAGCGCTGAGCAAAACCCAACCCATCGGACGCATGGGGAAGCCAGAGGAAATTGCTGCGCTTGCCGTGTATCTTTGCTCCGACGAGGCATCATTTATTACGGGCACCAATTTCCCAATAGACGGTGGTTTTGCCAGTCTGAAGCCCTAAGCCAGCCTGATGTGCAGTGCCGAACAGCCCCCTGCGGATCTGCAAAACGGACGGCAAGCGCCATTTACAACAACGGCAAGCCTCCATCTTTTCGTTCAACTATTTTTGAAACCCTATGAAACTCATACGATTTGGCCCTATTGGCTTTGAATTACCCGGTGTTGAACTGGAAGATGGAAGAAGACTGGACGTTTCCAGTCGATTTGAAGACTATTCCAGCCATTTTTTTAGTACGAATGGACTACGCCGGCTGGGTGAATGGGCCCAAGCTGAATTCGAAGGCGCGCCTATCGTTCCAGACAGTGTCAGACTTGGATGCCCGATAGCCCGCCCGGGTAAAATTGTGTGTATTGGGCTTAATTATTCGGATCACGCGCGCGAAACGGGAGCAAAAATTCCTGGAGAACCCGTGTTGTTTTTCAAAGCGACGAGCGCCATCGTGGGTCCAAACGACGACCTAGTATTACCCAAAGGCAGCTTAGCAACCGACTGGGAGGTCGAGTTGGCCATTGTGATCGGGAAAAAGGCCAGTTACGTCGACGAAGATCAAGCGCTTGAATACGTTGCGGGGTACACCCTTCACAACGACTATTCGGAACGCGATTTTCAATTGAACAGAGGCGGGCAATGGGTAAAAGGCAAAAGTTGTGATACGTTTGCTCCCATTGGTCCGTGGCTGGTTACTCCTGACGAATTGGGAGAAGTACAGCTATTGGATATGTGGTTGAAGGTTAACGGCATGGTGCGTCAAAATTCCAATACGTCCAATATGGTGTTTGGTGTAGCCCATCTCGTGTCCTACGTCAGTCAGTTTATGACGCTAGAGCCCGGAGATGTAATCTCGACGGGCACGCCTGCAGGCGTTGGCCTCGGAATGGCAGAACCGGTCTACCTTAAAGAAGGCGACGTAGTCGAACTAGGAATCGATGGCCTTGGAAGTTCTACGCAGCACGTGGTCTCCTGGAGAGCCCCTTAAAAAGCCAATCCTGAATTCCCGCTATACCCGGACTATCGTTTTTTTCCTACTGCAGCCATAGAAACACGCGCACGATTTCGGGCCCGGTCTAAGGCTTTCGTCATACGAATCTTGGTTTCAGCATCCAGCGCAGAAGACAGCGCTTCCACCGCACGCTGTTCAGCGGCTTGTGCCCGCTCAACGTCGATTTTTGAAGCTAATTCGGCTGATTCGGCCAAAACAGTAACGACGTTTTTGGAGACTTCAACAAAGCCTCCACTCGTCGCAAACGTAATGGCATTACCCGTTACGTCGGTAACTACCAAAGACCCGATTTCGATTGCCGCGATCATGGGAGCGTGGTTTCGAAGCACAGCAAACGAGCCTTCTACGCCGGGAGCCTTAACACTAGTAGCTTCGCCGCTGAAAACTCGACCGGAAGGTGATACGATTTCGACAAACATATCCGTCTAGGGGGTGTGTTTAAGCGTCAACAGCAAGCATTTTTTCGCCTGCTTCGATGACTTCTTCAATGGCGCCTTTGTAAGCGAACGCATTTTCTGGTAGGTGATCTAGTTCACCGTCCAAAATCATGCGGAAGCCGCGAATAGAGTCTTCAATTTTAACATATTTACCAGGGTTGCCGGTAAACTGTTCGGCCACGAAGAATGGCTGGCTCATAAACTTCTGAGCACGACGAGCACGACCAACGACCAATTTATCTTCGTCCGACAACTCGTCCATACCCAAGATAGCAATGATGTCCTGAAGCTCTTTGTAACGCTGTAGGAGGTTTTTAACATCCTGAGCGGTGTCGTAGTGCAAGTCTCCTAGGATGCGCGGATCCAAAATGCGGCTGGTAGAATCCAGAGGATCGATAGCCGGATAGAGACCGAGGGAAGCAATCTGACGAGAAAGAACCGTCGTAGCATCCAAGTGAGCAAATGTTGTGGCCGGTGCCGGGTCAGTCAAGTCATCGGCAGGCACGTAAACCGCCTGAACAGACGTGATAGAGCCGTTTTTGGTCGATGTAATGCGCTCCTGCATTTCTCCCATTTCGGTTGAAAGCGTCGGCTGGTAACCCACGGCCGAAGGCATACGACCAAGTAGAGCGGACACTTCAGATCCGGCCTGAGTAAAGCGGAAAATGTTATCTACGAAGAACAACACGTCGCGGCCACCAAGGTCGCGGAAGTATTCGGCAATCGTAAGGCCTGAAAGGGCCACGCGAGCACGGGCTCCTGGAGGCTCGTTCATCTGGCCGAACACGAGGGCCAAGCTCGATTTTTTCAATGCTTCAGGATCGACCAAGGAAAGATCCCACTCGCCTTTTTCCATCGATTCCAAGAACGCTTTGCCGTAATCCACAACGCCAGACTCGAGCATTTCCCGTAGAAGGTCGTTTCCTTCACGGGTACGCTCGCCAACTCCTGCGAATACAGACAAACCGTCGTGGCCCTTGGCAATGTTGTTGATCAATTCCATGATCAAAACGGTTTTACCTACACCGGCGCCACCAAAGAGTCCAATTTTACCACCACGAGCATAAGGCTCGAGAAGGTCGACCACCTTGATCCCGGTTTCCAACATCTCAACCGATGCAGACAGGTCTTCGAATTTAGGAGGAGCCGCGTGAATCGGGCGACGTCCTGATGCCTTCGGCTGCGGAATACCGTCAATAGCTTCACCAACCACGTTGAACAGACGGCCTAAGATATCGTCGCCAATCGGCATCGAAATAGGCTGTCCCGTGTTGGTAACTTTGGTTCCTCTCTGAAGTCCTTCCGTGGCATCCATGGCAATCGTACGTACACGATTTTCGCCCAAATGCTGTTGAACCTCAAGGACGAGCTTAGAGCCATCTGGCCGCTCGATCGTTAAAGCGTCCAAGATATCCGGAACGGAATCGGCGGGAAATTGCGCGTCGATCACGGGACCAACAATTTGAACTACTTCACCTGTGGCGATCTTTGCTTGCATCAGTATTCGAAGATCTGAGTTTCTAATTACTCTCGAAATGGGGTCTGATAAGGCGATCTTATCAGCAGCGTCTGACCAATATCAATCAGAGAGCCCGAAAAATACGACGACCAGCATTTAATCGCTTCCTTCGCGCGCGTAACAATCGCAAAGAAACGGGGAATTTCAGTCCTTCGTCGTTTGTTCATTTTTACCCCCTTTTAACTGTTTTGAAGCTATATTCTTTACTCCAAAGCCCCTTTTTTTAGCTAAGGTATTTCTGTATGCGAGGTTTTATTGCTGGCACCCTATTTTTATTGTTGTTTGCCGTCACTTCGGCCGAGGCCCAGGATCTTCCTTCGATCGATGCCAAGACCAAGGGAATGGAGAAGCTGGAAGGCTTTTATACCATTTATTGGGATGAAGCTGCCGGTAAGGTGTGGCTCGAAATTGACCGTTTCCAGGAGGATTTCCTATATCAGGTGTCCTTGGCGGCCGGACTTGGATCGAACGATATTGGATTGGATCGCAATCAGTTAGGGGGATCGTACATCGTTCACTTTGAGCGCCGCGGACCCAAAGTTTTTATGGTCGTTCCCAACACCGACTACGTCGCCATAACGCCCAATGTAGCCGAGCAACAGTCGGTCAAAGACGCCTTCGCATCCGGTGTAATGCACGGATTTACGGTGGCCGCCCAGACAGGCAATCGAGTCTTGGTTGATGCCACTTCGTTTATTGTTCGAGATGCCCACGGGGCTGCCAATACGCTCAAACGCTCTAATCAAGGCACTTATCGAGTCGACGATTCGCGTTCCGCGCCGTACAAGGAACGGACCAAAGCCTTTCCTCGAAATACCGAAATGGAGGCCATGCTCACGTTTACCTCCGATGCCCCAGGAGGAATTGTTCGATCGGTGGCTTCGCTGGCCGACGCTTTCACGCTTCGTGAGCGGCATTCTTTTATTGCGCTACCTGAGCCTGGATTTGAACCCCGGTTAAATGACCCACGATCTGGCTACTTTGGACCAAGCTTTTTGGACTATTCCTCTCCAATTGGCACCGACATGCGGGTCCGCTACATTTCTCGCCATAGACTGGAGAAAAAAGACCCTTCCGCAGCGATCTCTGATCCCGTCAAACCGATTATCTATTATTTGGATAACGGCACACCCGAGCCTATTCGATCCGCCCTCCTTGAAGGCGCGCGCTGGTGGAATCAGGCATTTGAAGCCGCTGGGTACCGAAATGCGTTTCAAGTTGAGGTTCTCCCTGACGGAGCAGACCCCCTCGATGTGCGCTATAATATTATCAATTGGGTTCACCGCTCCACGCGTGGTTGGAGTTATGGATCGAGCATAACCGACCCGCGAACCGGCGAAATATTGAAAGGACACGTGCTTTTAGGTTCGCTTCGTGTGCGTCAGGATTACTTGATTGCTCAAGGACTCTTTCAACAGTTCGACCCAGAGACCGCTCCGATGAACGGGGCACCTGACCCCAGTTTGGAAGTGGCTCTTGCTCGAATCCGGCAGTTATCCGCCCATGAAGTGGGCCATACACTAGGCCTACAGCACAATTTTGCTGCTTCTATAGACGATCGGGCTTCGGTTATGGACTATCCAGCTCCTCTAGCCACTTTGGACCCCGATAATCGCATTTTATTGCATCAGGCATACGATACTGGCATTGGAGACTGGGATAAAGTCACCATTAAATATGGGTATTCCGATTTCCCCGAAGGAACGGACGAAAAAGCCGCCTTGACGGAGATTATAGATCAGTACGTCGAAAAGGGATTGCACTATATCACAGATGAAGATGCGCGTCCTGAAGGAGGAGCCAACGCCGTAGGACATCTTTGGGACAACGGAAGCAACGTCGTTGAAGCATTGAAATTAGATATGGAGGTCCGGGCTGTCGCTCTCTCTCGGTTCGGAGTAGGAAATATTGGTCCCGACCAGCCATTGGCCACCCTAGAGGAGGTTTTGGTGCCCCTTTACCTTCGTCACCGCTACCAAGTGGAAGCCGTTGTCAAATTGGTAGGAGGAGTCAATTATTCCTACAACGTGCGAGGAGACAAACAGAATTTACCTGAGTCCGTTTCAGGCGGGCAGCAACGGTCGGCACTGAACGCCCTAATATCCGTTGTTGAGCCCAAATCGCTTGCCCTTCCGCCTCAGATTCGGACGCTCATTCCGCCTCGTCC
>CALEEY010000147.1 GCA_937877085.1 uncultured Bacteroidota bacterium | reverse complement strand
CCCGAGGTTGCTCGACTACGACGCGCGTTTCCGCCGGCTTATACTCGGGCGTTCCATCATCCTTTTTGTCCTCATCGGCGTCTTCCTTTTTATCCTCATCGGCGTCTTCCTTTTTCTCCGAGTCGTCCTCTTTCCCTTCATCACCCTTGGCTTTTTCAGCGGCCTTTTTCGCTTTTTCCTCTTTTTCCTTGGCTTCTTTTTCGTCCTTCCTCACTTTATCAATGCGCTGGCGTTCAGTCATGTCATAGACGACATGCGCATTTCCAATGGACCAATGAATGGTTTTACCGTCCGATCCCCAGGCTGGAAATTGCCCGCCAATGTCGGTCACGCGCCAAGAGGGGAAAGACGCACTCTCGGGACTTGAAACTGAAATGGTCTGTGCGGATCCTCCAATGGCTGGAATGGTGACCACATACATTTCGTCGTTGATCTCCGCCAAGGCCAAATCTCCAACCGGGGCCTTCAAAATGACACTTGCCGTGTGCGGAGACGTAGCCCCCGACGCGGTTTTACCGGTGACTTTGAGGAGCGATTTTTGGTCGGTGCCATCCCACTTAAACGATACCAAGCCATCGCTAAACGTATTGGCATAGATGCGGTCTTTGTCGCTCGCAATAAAATGGACATTCCTCCATGTATTGGGTGCAATGGCGTTGTTGATGCCGCCTGCTGTCGACACCCAAATTAGATCCGTGGCTGAACTGCCCGATCCTTGGCGAAAATTGATGGCCGGCGCTGTAGTAGCTACGATTCGGTCCATATGGGGAGACCAAACCGGATGCTGATAAACGCCTGTGGTTTGGGTCAACTTTACCGGAACGGCCGCGCCGGTGGTCTGAACCTTATAAATGGCTCCTGTATCTCCATTCCACGTGGAATACGCAATCCATTTTCCGTCGGGAGACCACGTCGGGTGGGCTTCAACCTGAGAATCCTTGGTCAAGCGCTTAGGCGTGCCAGCTGGGTAGTCCATGACATAGAGCCGATCCATGGCCGTAAACGCCAGCCTCTTCCCGTCGGGCGAAGGGACGCTATCACGAATTTCGCGAACCGTGAAGGTGGGCGTGTCCTCCATTGGATACTTGAACGCTAATTCTGGCCCGATCGGCAATTTGACGCTCGCTGTAAAGGGTATTTGTTTTTGTGCAGATCCATCAACCGGAATACTCCAAAAATGCCCTCCATTAAACACAACGAGTGCTTTGCTATCCGGCATGAACGACATACCAGGCATCACATCTCTGGGCGGGCGCCCTTCTTGGTTATCGCGCTGAACCGGATAGGCCAACCACGATTCCTCGTTCGTATTTAAATCCCTAAGAATGAGTCCTGTTTGTTCTTCATAACGAGTCGCATACACCAACCATTTCCCGTCAGGGGAAAGGGTTGGCCGCATGCCAGACCCGTATCGTGATGAGCGCGTAAAGGTCTGACCGGTTTCGCGGTCGTATACCAGCAGCTGCATTTGGGGGAACTCGGCATTATAGTTCCATTGACCCTGTCGGATGGCATGCCAGATATACCGACCATCGCCGCTAAAAGCGGGTCCGGTTACGTGGTTATTGCCGGATCCAATAATCGAAGCACCAGAACCCCCGTCGACGTGAGCAATCCACAACGAGGATGCTCCAAAACGGCCGCTTCCTTTGGTGTAGACATAGTACATCCCATCGGGCGCGTACTCCGGCGATTCGTAATGATTATCGTTCCCTTTTGTGATTTGAGTGGTCTTTCCACCGTCCACTTCAATAGTCCAAATGTTCTCTCCGCCGCTTCTATCGGACTTGAAAATCACTTTCTTGCCATCTGGGCTGAATCTAGGCTGAGAATCAAATGCCATTCCGGTGGTTAGGGTGTCCGCCTCCCCTCCTTCGATAGGTAAAAGCCACAAATCCCCTAGTAGATCAAACACGATGCTTTTTCCATCCGGACTAACATCGAGGGACATCCAGGAGCCTTCCGTTGCCGAATATTCCAAGGAACGTTCTGGCAGTAAGGGTAAATCCGCCTTTTCATCTATTTTTTTGGCGGTAGAATCGGGGGCTGTTTTCGAATCTGATTCTTGTGAAAAGGCTACTGACGGCGTCATGAGTACAAGAATGAGAAGAATGAGCTTCTTAATCATTTGATAGCACGGGGAATTTATAAGATTAAACGAGCGTTCGAACGGTCGGTCGTAAGGGCCCAATCTACGTTTTATGGATCGTAATTCAAGGGTAGGCCATTCAGGAAAAGTGCGAGTTCACTTCAGCGGACGCCCGAACCGGAAAGAATACCCACCATCGGATCCCGTAGCCAGCTCCACTCGGAAGGGCATACCAAATGGGTAACTGATTCCCATTCCTATTTCGTGGAATCGACCTCCAAACTCCCCAATATTCTTCACTTTTGATGAAAAGGCATGCCCGCCAAAAACGTAGAGCCCCATTCCCTTATCCGCTAGGCCCCAAAGACCCAATTTCTCAAACAGGGCTGTGGTAAAATCATGGGCCCAGAAAATTCCACCCAACTGATCGGCCACAAAACGCGAACTTTTAAGGGTTCGGAATCCCGTATAACTTGAATACAAACCCGCCGATCCGCTTAACGAAAACTGTCTTTGTACGGGTATAACCCCGGTTCCGGTGCCTCCAAAAACGGTAACCCGAAACCAGTTGGGACGAGCTCTTCGTCGATAAAAAGTCTCAAAGCGAAAAGTGCCTTTGGCTTCCAATCGATCAAATGTCCAATCGGACCCGAACGCCTTCCCCGGAGAGCGCTCGTACGACACTTCGAGCGATCTACTCAACTTATTCCCAACCTTGGCAACAATTTCTACAGATCGCAGATCGCCACGTTGGATGGCGGGGTTCTCGAGTTGGTTATTGTAGAAAAGCCAACCTGTATGATCGGATAACTTCCTGAGGCTGCTATGGACCTCCGAATGCGCTCTGACAGAGAGCATAAACGATGTCCTTTCGGGAATAAAGTCCACGTTTACGGTGGCCGCCCGCCGGCTATAATAATCGTACAAATCGTTGTAGCCGAGGTAAGTAGCAAATCCAGGAATGAACCGGCCTAAGTCATCGTCATCGTCTCGGGCAATGACAGAGGTGGCATCCAAAAACTCAATTCCCGCCTTCCCTTTTAAAACTCCCACGGTCCAAGGAATGCTAACCTGCTCTCGATGAGTTAATCGCTTGCGCTGGGTGGAATAGCCCACCGATGTTCTCCATTGAAGCGAATTTTCCAACTGGGAACCGTAGCTAAATCCGGGGTGCCAGCCATCCACCCGATTATACCAGAACCAGTCGCCTCCCGCTATTTTATTGACTAAGGCAAATCGGCTCGATGGCTGTTTTGATTCGGCCGCTGCCTCTTCCGTAACAGGAAAAGACGCGTATGGACTGAGTAACCCTCCCGGACGAAACGCTCGTTCGATGCTCATTTTGGGGTCCATCGTGGCCAAGACTTCAACTTCTTTGGGGGTCAGTGGAATGAAGGAAGGGTTTCGCGCGAATAGTTCATCGCTCCGATCGGCTAATGGGTGGCGAACCGTTTGGGGCCCTGGAATGGCCAGTGAATCAGGTACCGGTGGATTGATCACCTGGAGAGACATTCCAGAAATCTGTTCGTATCGGGCGGTCGGGTATTGCACCCCGGTCCTTCCAAAAGAAACCTGACCTTGAATATGCAGACTAATCGGAAGCCAAATACTGTCCCCGATGGAAACGAATTGTTGCTCCAAGTACAAGTCGTGCTCCTGCACCGGTGGAAGAACGTTGGAAGAAGGGTGTGGTCGTAGGTTTACTTCAAGGACGGCAAAAACCGAATCCAGAACCGCTACATGCCCAGTAAAAGCGGGAAGCGTCAGGCTTTGAGGCGAAAAATAGATGTCGTACACCTTTTTACCATCCAAAACGCGCGTTTCTCCAAGGGTAAAAACATACAGCTCCAGTGCATTTTTATGGAGCGGGCCTACAAATCGGGTCCCCATTATTTCGATGTCGTCGTCATAGAAATTGGACACCGCGTGCGGCGATGCGAAGCGGAAAGAGCCGCTATTTCTGGGACTTGTCCTTTCGGCTCGAATCAATTCACGCGTTCCGCCCTCAGGGGTCCACCATGTTGCCCTCACACTTTCATTCATTTGAACGAGGCTCATCTCCGAATACAGCATAAACCGGGTATACGTGTCCGCATAGGTCCCCGTGAGGCCGGATCTCATGCGATCTTTTGCTTTCAGCACCTGTCGCATGATGTTGTAAGCCGGATTTTCGCCCGAAACCACCACTTCTTCTAGGGTTACCAAAACGGGCTGTAGGTTTACTTCCAATGCCGCTCCCGGGGCCGAAGCCAGCACCATTTCACGGCTTCGGTATCCAATAAACCGTATTTGAAGGGTAACAGGGAAACTCAAAACCGCAATTTCAAACTGACCGTTTCGGTTCGTAACCGTGCCCCGCGTACTGCCTTTGATTTGGACGGTAGCCGATGGCAGGGGTTGACCATCTGCCGCATCGAGCACCCGTCCACCTAGCCGAACCTGGGCTTGGGCAACACCAGCGAAACTCCAGATGATACAGATTAGTAGAAAAAGAGCGCCCCGGACCTTCATAAAGTGTTTCTATTGAATCAAGACGGAAAGGTAACGGTTATACCATTTATTGTGTTGCCTTCCTTCACCATTTGTCTGAAAGTATTCGCCTCGGGCTCAATCGACCTCGGGCTACACCGACCATCGGGCTCAATCGACCTAGCACTGGATCAATATGTATCACTTCATTGGAAAACAAGTACGTGTGCACCTCTACAGCCGAGAAGGTATTGCCGTAGGGAGCATAACCGGGCGGGTAGCAGATATTGCTAAGGCTGTGGAGGTCGCGGATGGAATGAAAAAAGACCTCGTTTTTGTGGTCGATATTCAAACGGGAGATCCGGAGCATCCGTACAAAAACAGTGCAGGTTTGGAGGGGGAATCGTGGTTCGCCGTCCAAGATATCGAGATCATTACAGAAGCGGGTCACAAGATATTCAGTAATTGATTTAGTGCTGTTGGATATGTAACATTGGTAGTTACAATCAGACCCCACTCAAAAATGATCAATACTCGATTTTCAGTGGCACTTCATATCATGGTTGAATTGGCAAGGAACCCCGGTGCCAACCTTACCTCTGCCATCCTTGCCACTCGGGTCAATACCCATGCAGTCGCGGTCAGAAGAATCGTCCGGGTGCTAAAAGAGGCAGGATTAGTGCGTTCCATCCAAGGACCCAATGGTGGAGTCTGTTTATTGGGTGATGCCGATACCATTCCTCTAAGCCAGATTGCCGAATTGACGGGCGAAAATATGGGCTTCGCGACTCACCGAATGGCGGCGGACGAAGACCGATCGAACACTTTCTCAGATGCCGTGCTTTCGACCATTGAATCTGAACAGCGTAAAGCACATCTGGCCGCGATGTCTCATCTGGATGGGATCACTGTAAAAAACATATTGGATGCATCTGTTTTACGCTCCGAATTAAACGATTTGGTGGCCCAAGGATTATCCGACCAACAAATCAGATGGCAATATCATATTGTAAGCGGGCATCTAGTCAAAAAATGACCCCTTAATCGCCGTGAATGCCGGCTGTTTATCGAAACGACGTCCCAGGTTCTATTTTTTTCCCAACTGGTTGAGTAGTTCTGTAACCGCCCTTTCAACCTGCTCATCCCGGCCGTTACTTTTCAAATCGGGCCTATTTTTTACTTTGACGTCGGGTTCTAACGGCTGATTTTCGAGCGGTTTTGCCACTATTTGCCCCTCCGGCTTCGCTCCATTCCCCACGACGCGTATTAGCTCGTTTTGAGACGTCCTCTTGGTGAAATCGCACGCGCGTCCGTGACGAACAGCTTACACCCGTCAGACCTACGGATTAAGCGAACGCGACTCTACAGAGTCGGAACTCCGGTATCTTTGATTCGATTCGTCGCGGCAACCATTTCCTTTGTGATGCCTTGTTCGTGCGAGGAATGCCCGGCATTGGAGACAATAACCAAGCTGGACTCGGGCCACAATTCGTGGAGGTCCACGGCGCTGGCCACGGGGCACACAATGTCCCACCGGCCGTGCACGATGAAGGTCGGAATGTGGCGAATGACATCGACCCTTCGAAGCAGCAAGTTGTCGGGCTCCAGCCGAACGTTTCGGAAGTAATGCGCCTCGAGGCGCGCCAGACAATAGGCTTTGTTGTCGTTATGAAACGCGGTTTCGAAGTCTAGGTTAGGCTCCATGGTACACGACGAGCCCTCGTATACACTCCAAACTTTTGCAGCGGCCAGAGCTTCGCCTCGATCCTCGCTGTTGAATTTCTTCCAATAGCCCTCGAGCAAATCGCCGCGGTCTTCTTCTGGGAGATGTTCAGCAAAAACCTTCCAGCGCTCGGGCTGAATGAGGCGCATTCCGTAGAGCCACCACTGAATTTCTTCGTCCCGCAGCAGCCAAATGCCGCGAATGGTCAGGGTCCGACAAGCGGCCGGCTTCTCTTGTGCGTAGTACAGCGATAAGGTGCTACCCCACGAACCCCCAAACACGTGCCACGTTTCGATTCCCCGGTGTTCACGAAGCGTTTCAATATCGTTAACAAGGTCATCAATCGTGTTATTCCGCAGCTCTCCCAGCGGACTCGACCTTCCAGCTCCCCGCTGATCAAACAATATGATTCTAAAAAACGCGGGGTCGAAAAAACATCGATCCTTTGTTGAACATCCGGCTCCCGGACCTCCGTGAAGGAAAATGACAGGCTCCCCATCCCTGTTTCCGCATTCCTCCCAGTACAATGTGTGGATATCATCTACTTTTAGGGTACCGGTTTCATACGGCTCGATTTCAGGAAAAAAGTGAGGGTTGGCCATTGGTAGCGTTGTCTGGGTGGGGTTGAAGGGGTTAAAAGGACGCGCGTTGTGGAAGATACGCACGTAGTTAAGCTGCAATGGTGATTATCGGGACGCGTCGTGTTAGATTAGTCTCACGTTTATATCTGAGGACCTTTTGCCAGCTTTCATCCATCACATCTGCACCAACAATCCTGCCTATCAATATGACCAGGCTATGGTTGGAGAGATCATGGCCAAGCAGTTAGAACCGGGAAGTAAGGGAGCAAGATTAGCACAGAAAATTTATCGAAGTTCAGGCATTGAAACGCGTTTTAGTGCCATTCACGATCTTGTCCCCGGACCAGGAGAACGCCTGTTTTTCGACGAATCAGGGCAGTTTTTATCGCCGTCTACGAAGGTCCGAAACGATATTTACACGCAAAACGCCCGCCCCCTTTTTTCTAAAACAGCGCAGGACCTACTGGATGGATGTGCGGCTTACGAAGCCAGGGACGTAACACATGTAATTACGGTCTCTTGCACTGGTTTTTTCGCACCTGGGCCTGATTTTTACGTCGTTAAGGACCTAGGACTAAATCCATCCACGAAACGCTTCCACATCGGGTTTATGGGCTGCTATGCCGCCTTCCCTGCGCTTAAAATGGCTGAAGCATTTTGTCTGGCCGATTCTGAAGCCGTTGTGCTGGTCGTTTGTCTTGAATTGTGCAGTTTACATCTTCAGCCCTCAGAAGATATTGATGATATTATTTCTACGTCTGTTTTCGCTGATGGGGTTGGAGCTGCACTGGTAAGTGCTCGCAAACCTGAAACGAATCAACCTTCGCTTCAGATCGAGTCTTTTGCCTCGACCATAGCCTCGGACAGCGAAGCGGATATGGCTTGGACCATTGGGGATCACGGCTTTGATATGGTTTTATCGACCTATGTGCCTCGCATTTTGGAGGCTAACGTGGGCTCCATTGTAGATGGTATTTTAGGCGATTGTGGGCTGGATCGGGCAGAAGTCGATCATTGGGCCATTCACCCAGGAGGTCGCGCCATATTGGACAAGGTCGAATCGGGATTAGACCTCCCCGTCGAATCGCTCAAACCCTCCCGACGCATTCTGAGTAAGTATGGCAATATGAGCAGCGCGACGATCCTCTTTGTTATTAAGGAAATGCTGAGCTCTGGCACAGTTAAGAGCGGCGATCGCATGTATGCTATGGCGTTTGGCCCCGGACTCACCGTTGAAAGCGCCCTATTTTCGAAGATTTAGATGCCTACCCTCTTTCTAAAACATCGTCGAAAAGACCTTTCTGAATGGATGGACGATCCCCATTGCGATCTGGAGATGCTCAATGAAACGTATCGGCAGTTCACAAAGGTCAACGGACTTCTTTCGGGTTGGAGACGCATCTATGTACGGTTTATAAGACCGGTATTGAAAAACGGTTCGTCGATTTTAGATGTTGGCTGCGGCGGAGGTGACCTTCTAATTAGACTATCCAAGTGGGCTGCTGAAGATGGCTTTCAAATTCAGCTAACCGGAATTGAGCCCGACCAACGAGCCATTGATTTCTTACAGACCCTTCAGCTCCCTGCCAATGTTTCCTTCGAGCCCAAAACCACGTCGGATTTGGTAAAAGAAGGTCGCCGATTTGATTTTGTGGTATCGAATCATGTGTTGCATCACCTGACGGAAGCGGATTTGCGCCTTTTCTTGAGCGATTCCGAGCAACTCGCGAGCCAACATGTGCTCCACAATGACATTCGCCGCGACGACTTGGCCTATATCGGGTTTATGCCCATGTGGCTCTTCTTCCGCCGCTCATTTATCGTTGCAGATGGCCTCCGCTCCATTCGCAGGTCCTACCGGTCCGAAGAACTTCAACAAGCGGTTTCGGGCGATTGGACCGTGAAAGAGATGCCCCTTTTCCGCAACTTGCTTTCTTGGAAGCCATGAAGGAGCCCCTTTACGACGTGATTATCGTAGGAGGTGGTTCAACAGGCCTCTTTCTGGGAGCGCTGCTCGTTCAAGCCGGCTTTTCCTGCAAGGTGTTGGAGCAACGCCAACATTCAACGACCCATTCGCGCTCCATTGGGATCCATCCCCCGGCTTTGGAGCGTCTTGCCAAGATCGGAGTCGCTGAGCAGATTCGTAGCCGAGGGGTTCCTGTTCAAGGAGGAGTTGCTTTTTTGAATAAGCGCCGAGTAGGAAAACTTACTTTTAGTGCGTGCCCACCCCCATTTCCGTTTATTGTAAGCCTTCCACAGTGTGAAACGGAATCGATTCTAGCATCTCGCTTAATCGAGCTCGATCCGTCTGCTCTTTCGCGGGGCATGCAAGTGATTCGGATGAATGAATCCCCGGACGAAGTGGGCGTCGTGTGCCTTGGTGGAGACCAAGAAATTAACTACCGAGCCAAATTTGTAGTGGGATGTGATGGAATGCACAGTGTAATTCGAAAAATGACTGGCATTCTTTTTACAGGCGGCGACTATGCGGATAGTTATTTGATGGGTGATTTTCAAGATTCAACCGCATTTGGCCCCGATGCAGCCATATATCTGGGTCGTTTTGGCGTGGTCGAATGTTTTCCTCTTCCCGGGGGCCTGCGACGATGGGTAGTAAAAACGGATACCTTATTGGACCTTCCCGACGCATCTGCTTTGTGCTCCTTAATTGACCAGCGTACGGGCTTAAAAGTAGATGAAACCACCTGTTCCATGATCAGTGCGTTCAAGGTTTCTCACTTCACGGCCAACACCATGTCCAAGGGCCGCATCGTGTTAGCGGGCGACTCAGCCCACGTGGTTAGCCCCATTGGGGGCCAAGGAATGAATCTGGGATGGCTCGATGCCTTTGCCCTTTTCGAAGTCTTTGAAGTGGTTCTAAAGGAAGGTTCTAGCCATTCGGACCAACTGTTTTCAACATATTCCGATCGACGACTCAAGGCGGCTGCAAAAGCCCGACGGCGCTCGGAATTAAATATGTGGCTTGGTCGAGACTCAAAAGTAGGTTTCCTTCAAAATGGGATGATTCGGCTTATTCTCAGCCCCATTTTTCAAAAATCGTTCGCTAGGCAATTCACGATGCGGGGCCTGGAGTGAAGCCCCTCAAGCCGCTTAAGTGGCCACTTTCAGGCAAGATTAACCTGACCTTGACGATAGATGGTGTTCACCATGTGTAAAAATGCGCTACTTTAGAGGCCAGAACGCCATTCGCTGATTTTGCGATTCGCCAATTAAAAGCAAGGAACGTGAGAATACTGGTTACGGGCGCTGCAGGGTTTATTGGGATGCATTTCGCCCATCGCGCATTACTCGAAGGACATGAAGTTCTGGGTATTGATGATCTGAACACCTACTATGAAACCGGACTTAAGAAGGCTCGGCTGGAGCTCCTTGTCCCTTATTCTGGTTTTACGTTCCGGCAAATTGATATTTCAGAGGCCGATCCGCTTTCGGAAGCTATCGCACTTTTTAAGCCCGAGGTTATCGTAAACCTAGCTGCTCAGGCCGGGGTTCTACCCCGTTTCCGAGTACCGTCGACGGGGCGGAACACTGTATGGGCTGCAGTATGAACTAGGCCACACATCGATTCAGACAACACAGAGGTACGGTCATTTGGGCCCGGACGAACGTCGGTCGTACACCGTCAATTTGTTCACTGACAAGGATGAAGTGGTGTTACCTTCGGGAACCCCAACTTCGATCGTGGCCAAAAGCAGCACTATCCAAACACAAAAACGCCGCTCCCGGCTACGGAAACGGCGTTTTGACGTGGAGCCAATGAGCGGATTCGAACCGCTGACCTGCTCATTACGAATGAGCTGCTCTACCAGCTGAGCTACATTGGCGAACAATCCTCTATGACAGACCCCTTGGGGTGGACTGTTTTCTCAGGACCGCAAAGTTAAGTCTATACCTAGGCCCAGTCAAGGTAATTGCCCCCCTGATTGCCCCCATGAATGTCCCTAATCATGGTTAATTCACTCCCATACTACAAGAGGCGCGGGACGAATGTCCCGCGCCTCTCTCTTTTTCATCCATTCCATTCCGCACGACCCGTCCAGTTACCATCTACCAGGATGGTTCTAGGCATTTTGGACTGCTACGCAACATGTTGCTTTGACAGCCATTCCGTTTTTTTTGCTACCGGAACAGTTGAGGTGTTAACCACAAACGTCGGGCAAGTGGCGGAGCGAAGTACCTTTTCAGCCACACTTCCGACCATAATGCGATCAAACCCAGATCTACCGTGGGTACCAATAACGATCATGTCCATCTTGTTTCGATCGGCATACTCCGTGACAACGCGTGCTGCATGACCGGTATCTGTTTCCCAATTCGCGTTTAATCCCCGAGCTCTCATCGACTTAACCATCTCACTTAATTTGGTCATCGACACATCGATCATATTGCGCTCAATTAGACGAACAGGATCTTCCAGCAAGCCGTAGTATGGATAAAATTCGATATCTACAACGTGCATAAGGATGAGGCTAGCATTCGTTTTCAACGCAATTTCCTCGGCGACTTTCAATACGTGCTGAGTCGCTTCAGAGAAATCAATTGGGACCAGAATCCGCTCAATATGGGGCAAAGAACAAGCTTTTTTGTTCTCACGAACCGTAAGTACCGGACACACTGCCCGCCTAACGACTTCTTCTGTCACACTGCCCAGAAGTAATCTTCGGGTGCCTCTTCTACCATGAGTCCCCATAACAATAGCATCAACCGCCAAATCTTGTGCGTACTCCAAAATGACTTCGGCCGGCGATTTCGACGGAAATCCTGACCTAACGATTTTAGTAAGTGGCGGTAATTCGATATCGAACGAAGACAAAAAACTGTCCAGTTCATCCATTCCCTGCACGTCGACTTCGTCGACAAAATCCACTGGAAGACTGGAAAGAGCGCTCGTCGGTATTTCCTCAGATACATTCAATAGGTGTACCTCTCCGTCAAAACCTTTAGCTAGGTTAATGGCGTGGGCTAGGGCGCACTTAGAGGCCTCTGAAAAATCAATGGGGACGAGAGCTATATACCGTTTCATAATTACACCTTCAGGCAGCGCCTTTTCGACTTGACATTTTGTGTAGTGTCATAGTAACCCCGATTGAAGGCATTCGATGTAGTACAGAGGTTGGATCGGATGTAGTGTCAGGTACATTCGGATTATGAGGTATATTCCGTTCTGTTTAAGCAATAATATTACGACCGAACACATGCAGGCTCTTCGCGACAGACTAGCTAGAATTACCGATCTGAATCATGCCGCAGCGATTCTGGAATGGGATCAAGAAACGTATATGCCAGAAGGAGCGGAGGAAAGTCGGGCCCGTCAAGTGGCAACGCTTCGCTCTTTTGCTCATGAACTGCTGACTGACGACGTCACTTCCCGACTGTTAGAATCCGCAACGCCGGAATCTGCTTTGGACCAAGATCTTGTTCGAGTCACTCGAAAGGACGTGGAAAAAGCCACCAGAGTGCCCTCGGAGCTGATCGCCAAAATGGCGATAGCCTCCGGTCGCTCCAAAGGAGCGTGGCAAAAGGCCAGGGCAACCAATGCGTATGCAAAATTCGCGCCCCATCTTGCGACCATTGTAGATTTAACGATTCAACACGCGGAAGCGTTAGGGTACCAGGAAACGCCATACGATGCCCTTTTGGACCAATACGAAGAGGGAATGACCACCGCCGAGGTAACCAGAGTGTTTTCTGATCTACGGGATCGGTTGATACCCGTAGTAAAGACGATTGCGGCGGCTCCAGTAATTTCCGACGCCGCCGTCCACGGAAACTTCCCGCACGATGCCCAGTGGGCGTTTGGGATCGAAGTGGCTAAACAATTGGGGTATAATTTCCATTGTGGAAGGCAGGACATATCCGCACATCCCTTTTCTACCGCGTTTTCGATTACAGACGTTCGAATAACCACCAGAGTCGATCCGACCTTCTTTAGTCCGTCCTTTTTCGGCACATTGCACGAAGCCGGACACGCGATGTACGAACAAGGCATTGATATGGCATTGGAAGGCACTCCGCTCGCCGATGGAACGTCATTGGGAATCCACGAATCCCAATCTCGCCTATGGGAAAATCTAATTGGCCGAAGTCGCCCCTTTTGGCAGCACTACTTCCTACATGCCAAAAAGGCATTTCCAGATGCATTAGGCGGTGTGGACCTGGAGACATTTTACCGTTCGGCAAATACCGTAGAACCCTCCTTGATCCGGGTCGAAGCGGACGAAGTGACCTATAATCTTCACATTATGCTCCGTTTTGAACTGGAACAGGACTTAATTAGCGGGAAAATATCCGTAAACGATCTACCGCGTGAGTGGAACGATCGCATGGAAAACTGGCTCGGTATTCGGCCTACCACCGACTCGGATGGGGTTCTGCAGGACATTCACTGGTCGCTGGGCGCCATTGGGTATTTTCCGACGTATGCGTTGGGGAATTTAATGTCGACTCAACTTTTTGACGCCGCCAAGCGGGCTATTCCGAATCTCGATGCCCTAACGGCGAGCGGGGATTTCTCCGACCTCCTGCAATGGCTGCGAACACATGTTCATCAACATGGGCGGCGCAAATCTTCGAATCAAATTTTAATGGATGCTACGGGTTCTGGGCTTTCAGCCGATTCCTGGATGCAATATGTGCAGACAAAATTTGGAGATCTGTACGGATTCTGATATCGTGTAGGAAGCGGTACGCTACCTTACAACCATAAAGGGAAGCGCCCTACATCAGCCCAACACGATCTGGGTATTTTGTTTTGTAGGGGTCTGGAACCCCTGTTTTTGAATAAATTTTTGAGGCAATTCGTCTATGGCTATTAATGTCGAACTTCATCTCGATCACCTTCAAATTTCAAAAGACACTCAAGACTGGATAGAGGAAAAAACAAAACAACTCGAGAAAGGACACCATGACATTACCGGAGCGCATCTTTCCATAAAGCAGCTTTCAGGAAAGCCGACGGTCAATAAATACCTAGCTACACTGGTTCTTTATCATAGCCCTGAAAACATTGCGGGGTCATTCAAATCCGAATCGATTTCCGAAGCCGTTCAGTCCGCATTTGCAGCGGCGGAACGCCAGTTGAGACGGGCTCGAAGCTCCACGAAAGATCGACGGAAGCGGGCTGTCGGCACCAAAGTGCTTCTCGAAACCCTGCCACCTCCCGAAATCGATCTAGAAGATTAGAATCGTAGCCGTTGGTAGCGTCGATTCCGTGCTGACCAACGTATGGACCGAACCTCCAACCACCGTTGCCGGAAGCTGGGCGGTAAGCACGACCATTCCAGAAGGATCGGCCGTGTCGTCCGGTTCTGGCTCTACGGTTATGCTAACTTTGGCGTTATTTAAGTTGAAAGGAAAGGATACCCCCGTTGGAGGGTTTATCAGGAAGTCTTCGCCAGGGAACTGTGGTCCATCTGGGAATGAGTATACATTGGAATCCGAGGACGTATTTGAAGTAAATCTTCCGGTTGAAAGTCTTGTGCCACCCACTTCCACCCAGCCTTGGTACGCCCAGCCGTTATTGAGTGTGGGTAGCGACAATCCTTTGGTCAACGTGGTCCCTGAAACGGTCACGTACCAAACGCCAGAAGCTTCGTTGGTCGTATTGAGGTCCGAAGGCGTCATAATGGTAAGTTGCCCCGTTTGAGAACTTAGATTCCCACCCATTGCACTTGTATGAGAAGTGGTCAATGTGGCGTTGGTCCCGACAACGTCTGCAGCCAAAATTACCGAATTAGATGGAGCCGTGGCCGAGCTCGTCTTGCCCTCAATGGAAATGAGGACCAATTCAGCATCCGTAATGTCAGCTTCGAGGACAAAAGATTTATCCCGAAATTGGCTGCCTGAAGTGAGAAATTGGCCCGTTTCAGTCACATTAAATGCGTCAG
Source organism: uncultured Bacteroidota bacterium (assembly GCA_937877085.1). GTDB lineage: Bacteria > Bacteroidota > Rhodothermia > Rhodothermales > UBA10348 > UBA10348. The sequence goes on along the minus strand of CALEEY010000147.1, from coordinate 1,338 downwards.
TTCCATAGTAAACACCTCCAACTTTAGCCCACGCTTTATATAACAACCCTTCTTTTAGGGGCTTCAAGTTTTGCGCATTTATCGACATCTGAACTTTGGGGTTAGGGGGTTTTGTGCCGCTATCGCCGTCACAACCACCCAAAAACAACACCATTCCAAGGCCTACATACAAAGGAGCGAATAATCTTTTCATTTTTCCCATCTACAAATTAACGGATGTCAGCCACCCCAAACGTTTCCATCTTGTGTGTGTTCTCGAAGAATCAGATACGGATCAAAAAATACCCTGAATGGCCCGATTTAGCTTGTCGTTATTAGGTAGTACCTTAGCATCAGAATCAAGCAAGACGAACCACCCTCTTCATGCCCCTATCTAATAGTCCTTCTCACGAATCTGTTCAACCCTGGAGCCGGGATTCCTGGAGACGGTACGAAGCGGAACAGCAGCCCGCGTTTGACGACGAAGTTCAGCTAAACGAGGTGGTTCACGAATTGGAATCGAAACCACCTTTGGTTACGCCGTGGGAGGTGGATCGATTGAGAGGTCAATTGGCTCAAGCTTCGGCTGGGCGGCGTTTTTTGCTTCAAGGTGGCGACTGCGCCGAGTTGTTCAGCGAATGCCGACCTGATATTATCGCCAATCGCCTGAAAGTGCTGCTCCAAATGAGCCTGGTCTTGGTCTATGGTCTACGCCTGCCCGTTATTCGCGTCGGACGGTTCGCGGGTCAGTATGCCAAGCCTCGTTCCTCTGATATGGAGGAGAATAACGGCGAAATATTTCCTTCCTACCGGGGCGACATTGTCAACGCGCCTGAATTTGGAAGACAGGCACGCCGTCCGGCGCCGAAACGTATGATTAAGGCGTACGAACATTCTGCGATGTCTTTGAATTATATCCGAGCGCTTGGCGAAGGCGGATTTGCTGACCTAAATCACCCGGAAAACTGGGATTTGGGGTTTGTGGAGCATGAAGGTCTACGACGGGAATATCAGGGAATCGTGGATTCGATCCTCGAAGCTCTCAAGTTTATGGAGGCCGTCTCTACCAACCCGATTGGAGATATTGATCGCGTATCCTTTTTCACGAGCCATGAAGCGCTTCTATTGCCCTACGAGGAGGCATTTACGCGGCTCTCTCTTCCTTCCGGCGACGCCTACAACCTTTCGACGCATTTTCCATGGATTGGGAAACGGACCAATCAGATCGAGGGAGCGCACATCGAGTACATTCGAGGCATTCGGAATCCGATTGGGATCAAAACAGGTTCGGGGATGACCAAAGAGCTCCTGCTTCCTTTATTGGATCGGGTGAACCCAAAAAATGAAGAAGGCAAAGTT
>CALEEY010000146.1 GCA_937877085.1 uncultured Bacteroidota bacterium | reverse complement strand
AGCACCGAACCACGTGCACGATGGCATCAACTTCTCGAATGTGGCCCAAAAACTGGTTTCCGAGGCCTTCTCCTTTCGACGCGCCCGCAACTAAGCCGGCAATATCCACAAATTCGATTACCGTCGGGACAATCTTAATCGATTTATTAATCTGCCCAAGACTAACCAGTCGGTCATCCGGAACAGATACCATTCCCACATTGGGTTCTATCGTGCAAAACGGGTAATTTGCAGATTCCGCGCCCGCTTGACTCAGCGCGTTGAAAAGGGTAGACTTTCCGACATTGGGAAGTCCGACAATACCACATCGAAGGGCCATGATCCAAACCGTAAAAGGTGATGCCCCGGCTCTTTACCGGAACACGAAAACGCTCGCTAAGCTCAAGAACCCGCTTTGTTTCTTTTATTTGATAAAGACTCCCTGAAAACGACGGCCGTCGATAGGGCGGGCGGGCTGAAAACCTGGTTAAAGACCGTGTTGGGCCTGGGGCTTACCTGGGGGCTCTCTCTGTGCTTAGCGCTCGGTGTACCTACGGCCTCGGCCCAGCGTACTGAGCCCATGGGTGGGTATATCCAACTGGGCATGGCAGCCGTTCCTGGTCTGGGGCTCAATGTGGGGAGCGTGTCTGCTCGAACCCTTTATACGAGGGAATTACACCTGCTGTCAAACATTGAACCTGCGTTTCGATCGACCGAGGACCAAATCAAGGTCGCCGCGCTTATTGGGGTCTCTTTTCGGGTTTTCGGAATCGAGCGGTTGATAGGAAATGCGGGGTATCGTGGCTTTGATATTGATATCGGGCTGCGGGCTGGGCCTGGGTTGTCTTTTTCTACCAGGGATTCCAAAGTGGATAGAAATCGACGCTTTGTGTTGTTGGTCGATCCGATTATTCGCATTTCGAGAGCCTCGAAATCCGCCATCGTCTTCGCCGAAGCTGGTGGGGCGACACCTAGCCTACGGATGGGCGTGTGGATTCCGTGGTAAGGCTGGGGCCACGCCAATCGAAACGGGTCAGTGTGTTCGTCGCTTAATACGAGCGACCCAGGAGAGGCGCAGGAGCCTATCCGACGAAGGGAATGCTCACAAACTCTCGTTCGGGGAGGCGAACCGCGGTCAGCCGCCCGAGATGGGCATGCGTGTAAAAACAACACCCCGTATCGATGTTTATCAATTTTTCGGTGTTCATGGGGTGCGTCGTTGGAGTGTGGCCACACACAACGGTCTTTTCCCAAGCCAACTTATCCGCCTGAAGGTGGCTTCTTTCCCATAAAAACACCTGTTCATTGCCGTCTGCAATGCTCTGGGCAATGGTTCGGCCCGGGAGAATACCCGCGTGAACAAAGAAAAAGTCTTCCGTATCTAAATAACGATCCGTAGAGCGAACAAATGCTACGTGGTCCTCGGGGATCGTGGCGCCTTCTCCAAAGGCGCCGTAGCTCTGTTGGGTAGCTATTCCACCGTTAACAGCCCATAGATCGTATTCGCCTTTGTCCAGAAAATTGAGCATCAAATCCTCGTGGTTTCCGCGCAGAAAGGTGCACCGAAACTCGTCTTTCAGGATCATAAGCCGATCAATTACACCCTTGGAGTCGGGCCCTCTGTCCACATAGTCTCCAATAAACACCAGGTGATCCTCTGGAGTGGGATTTAATTCAAGTAGCAATGCGTCCAGGGTCAACGCGCACCCATGAATATCACCAATGGCTATCAGGCCCATTCTGCACTCCTTTTCTGATGATTTTTCATTCTTCGGTAGATTCCGTTCGTTTTGTTATCGTATCCATTCCTACGAGTCCGCGTCCCACTTTTTTCAGGCGGCCTTCTTTTTGAAAGTCCAACAGGATGGCGTCCAGAATTCCGTTTATAAACTGCCCACTTTTGGTGGTGCTATACCGCTTCGCTACTTCGATCGCTTCATTGATAGTTACCTTGGGCGGAATATCGTCAAAGTGTAGCATCTCACAAATGGCGATTCTTAACAAGATTCTATCGATCAGCGCAATTCGGGACAACTCCCAGTTTTCTGTATAGCGCTCAACAATGACATCCGCTTCGTCAGAAATGTCCAACGTTCGCAAAAACAACTTCGTCGCGAAGGTCTTGGCTTCTTTGTCGGTTCCCAGTTGAGAATCAATCACGGAAGCAATTACGTGCTCCGCTTCGTCCCCCCCTAAGGTGAACGCATAAACAGCCTGCATGGCCCGCTCGCGAGCTTCTCTTCTACTGCTCATTGATTAACAACGTGTCAAAAAACGGATAGCACTTTGGGGAATGAATGATCGAATCCATAGGATACCCCGATAACCAACTCTTTTTCAATGGCTCCCTGCTAATTAGCGGAGCTTTAACACGATCGGGTTACGGGAGGGGGGTACCCGGGTCATTTGAATAAAGGTTAATGGCGGGCATGCAGCAGGTGGCACCCAACCAGGATTTCTGGCACGTGTTGGTTCTTGTTTTCGTTTGTGTAGCGTCTGTATCGACGTCTTATTCCGTTGAATCTCGCCGCCAGGCGGTTCGGATTGAAATGAACAAGGGCTCCGTTTGGGTTGCTGGGGCCATAACAAGCGTCGATTACAACAAATCGGCCGTTCTTCGTGGGCCACATGGGGTACTCTTGCGCTTCGATTATCCGGGGACAGAAAACGACCCTGGGGGGGCAACCAGCTCTCCCGGGACGAGAATAGCCATTCATCCGGGCGATCAAGTCATTTTAAAGGGTCGTTTCGCCGCGCCAAGGGCGCGGCGAAACCCCTATGATTTTGATGAAGAGGCCTATTATCGCTCCAAAAACTGGCTCGGGTCCATCGATGAGGTGGAACTCATCACGATCAATCACCAGGCGCATGCGCGCCGCCTGGCCCATGTCCTGTTTCAAATTCGACAGGAGTTTTTAAATCGTCTGGAGACCCGCTTCCTTTCAGAAGAAAACAAATACCTGATAGCCGCCCTCTTGCTGGGTGATCGGTCTGGAATTAGTGGGCCTATCCAAACCGACTTTCAACGGACGGGTTTAGGCCACATACTGGCCATTTCCGGCCTACACGTAGGCATTATTGCTGGGTTCGTCCATTTTATCCTTCGTGTGTTGGTGCTTCGAGTGCCGGTGTCTGCTCGTATCCGGCGTAAGCTCCTTGCTGGCACCAGCTTCTTATGTGTTTGGCTTTTTGTAGGACTCGTTGGGCTGTCTGCTTCGGTAGTTAGATCGGCAATCATGCTTTCCGTTTTCTTGATTTCCAGCTTCACGCACCGTCGGTGGGGGTCGGGCCATCCACTGTGGCCAGCCGGCGTAGCCGGTTACTTCATACTGCTGGTTCGTCCGAACGACATTTTAGCTCCTGGCTTCCAACTCTCCTTTGGGGCAGTAACCTTTATTTTATGGATGGTTAGCCTCGAACAGCGCCATAAAACCAAACACCCTATTCGCTCGGCCATTGTTTCGGCAATGAAAATAACCTGCGCTGCCTCCCTAGGAACGGCCCCTTTTTTGGCTTATTACTTCGGATTTGTACCCTTGGGGGCGCTTCTCTTTAGTCCTATCGCTGTTCTTTTACTTTCTTTTTTGGTGCCCGTCGTCCTTGTTTCGATCATGCTTCCGTTTGGGTTTTCCAGTTTTTCCACCGTTTCTGAATTAATGCTCAACCTGTTGATAAAATTCAGTTCTATGGGGGCGAACATCAGCTGGATTCCAAGTTGGGTTGGCCCTCTTTATACATTTCCTGCCGAAATATGGCTGCCTTCCCTTGTTTTTTTGATGTGGGTTTACAAAAAGCATGCTGTTGTTCATCTGTTGCTATTGGGGCTGATGGCTTTTTTTTCTTTGCAGGGCGCTTTTCAGTCCAAAAAGGAGGTCACCATAACCTTTTTAGATGTAGGACAAGGGGACGCCGCAGTCATAGAGAGCCCCAGCGGGAACGCCTTTGTGGTTGATCTAGGGCCCAATTCGTGGAGCGGAAAATCCGTTTTCAAACACCTTCAGGCCCGCGCACTAACACCATCATATTCCCTTTTACTAACTCATGGCCATTCGGACCACGTTGGGGGTCTACCCGCCTTCATCGATCAAGCTCGTCAAACCCAACTCTTACGAACGGATGAGTTGCCCCAATCCATTTTTCAAGCTGGCTGGCTAAAACACCTAGATCCCCATATTCAATCTGTTTTTAGCGGGGGCACCATCAAGATGGGAAAAGAAATCAGACTTTTCGTTTTAAACCCATGGTTGCCTGGCGCTGAAAACAACGATTCAATTGTTCTTTTACTGGTCTATGGTGAATCGAAAGTGCTCTTGATGGGTGATGCTGAACAGGAAGTAGAAATGGAAATAGTCAATCTATTTAGCCAACTTTTGAACGCTCAAGTTATCAAAATTGGCCACCACGGATCGAGGTCGAGCTCTACCAACCAATTATTAACAGCGGTTAAACCAACCATTGGCGTCATTTCAGCAGGAAGTAAAAACTCCTTTGGGCATCCCCACATCGATGTTTTACAGCGTTTAGAAAATCATCAAATCTCGGTTTTGCAAACATCAACGGAGGGCGCGGTAGTGATTCGTTTGGATGGACATATTTCAAAACAATGGAACTGGAAATAACAATAAAACATTTCGAGACTAATCAATAAAGGGCTTTTTAGTCTTTTTTGGAGGTATTAACTACATTTTTTCATCCTACGTGCTGGGGGATCTGTTTGACTTCCGACGAAAGGTAATCGGAAAGCAAGCTCCTGGCAACGCTAAAAAATGATGGGTGTTTAGGTTACCCACACATGCATATTCTAACTCTTATTAAAAGAAAGAAAGATTAAATAGTAGAACATAGTAGTAGAGGGTGTGGATTTGTGTGAAACATACTTACCAACTCTTATTGACACGCATTTGTTAATTGGATTGTTGAATGTTTTCCGCAAACTGCACCGAAGGGTGGGCGGATATTTTTAATAGGAGCTCTTTGGGTGACGACCTTTAAACATATCAACACTCATTAACACCCATATTGTGGATAAGGAGCGGGAGGTATTAACAAAAATAAGGGTGTGTATTTTTCGTTGGGTGTTTCAAAATAAAGGAGGGGTTTTCAACGGCCTTCCACAAGCCCCGGGTTAATTTTCTTCTAGACACAATATTTCAACGGCTTTTCCACGGGCAACCGTTGAAAGAATTTGACAAAAAGGGCCGAAAAAAACGGTCTTTTTCTCCTTGCAGCACGCCAAATCGACTAGGGTTTTCCTAACAGGTTGAACATCTCCATTTTATATGCTTCCACCCCGGGTTGATCAAACGGATTAACCCCCAACAGGTAACCGCCAATCGATACAGCATGCTCGAAGAAGTACACCAGTCTTCCTAGGTTTTCTTCGTTTACCATGGAGATGGTCAGGTGCTGAATGGGTACACCCCCTTGAAGGTGGGCCTTGGAAGTGCCCTCATAGGCGGCTTTATTAATGTTTTGAAGCGGCACCCCCGTCAAATAGTTTAGGCCATCCAAATTGCCGCTATCCGGTGGAACAAGCACGGTGGCCCGGTCCTTTTCGGCGACCAAGAACGTTTCGATGAGATTTCTGCGGCCAGCCTGAATGTATTGCCCCAGCGAGTGCAGGTCGGTCGAAAAAGTACAGACCGCCGGGAATAGCCCCTTGCCCTCCTTGCCCTCGCTCTCTCCGAACAACTGCTGCCACCAGGCCCCGACACCTGCGAGCCGAGGCTCAAACACCGACATGATCTCGGTCGTATATCCTTTCTCATGAAGCGCGTATCGGCGCACCGCGTATTCAATAGCCGGATTTCCCTCTTCCTCTTGGAGCTCAGCCATCATGGCGACGGCCCCATAAAACAAGGAACGGATGTCAAAGCCGGCAGCCGCTATGGGCAACAGGCCGACGGGCGTCAGTACGGAAAACCGCCCCCCCACGTCGTCGGAAATGGTATACGTCCTATAGCCTTTTTCCTGGGCCAGCTTTCGAAGGGCTCCTTTAGCCTCGTCGGTAGTGGCAATAATTCTGCGATCGCAATCCTCAAACCGACTTTCCATCCAAGACCGAATGATTCTAAAGGCAACCGCAGGCTCGAGCGTGGTCCCGCTTTTGGAAATCACATTGACGTAAACAGATTTTCCCTCGAGATGAGCCAACAGGTCGGTCAGGTAGGCCGAGGACAAATGATGCCCGGCAAATAGAACCTGCAGGGGCTTGGATCCGTCATCCTGGGGTGCAGACGGCGAACGGAAATAGGGTGAAAGCGCCTGAATAATGGCCTCAGACCCCAAAAAAGAACCGCCGATTCCGACGCACAATAAAACGTCGGCTCGTGCAGCAATTTCTTCTCCCAGTGTGGCAATATCCTCTAGGAGCGCATCGTTTGGCTGGTCGAGAATGCGCCGCCACCCCAACCATTCGCTACCGGCGCCGGTGCCCGAAAGAACCGCCTGGTGCGCCGCGCGGGCGCGGCGCACGACGCCATCCCACTGACGTTTGTCTACGAAGGGGTCCGTTCCTGTGAAGTCAAATCTAATCATAATGGTCGAGAAAGAAGGAATGAAAGGGCCTATCTTGGGAGTCGCTAAAATCTACTAAAGCAGACCCGTATAAATGCGAACATTCATTTCATTTGAAGAGGCGCAACAGATTGTTTTGGGTGAATCGCGCGTGCTTGCGTCTGAAACATGCGCGTTGTCTGACGCGCTAGGTCGAACCCTCAGCCAGCGGTTGGTTAGCTCAGAAAACGTTCCACCGTTTGCAAGTTCCGCAATGGATGGATTTGCTGTTCGGTTGGGCGAAGACTCCCCACACGCCCACCCACCCTTCCGGATGGTCGAGCATATTGCCGCCGGCATGATGCCGCAGGAGACCATCGTGCCAGGTACTTGCTCACGAATAATGACGGGCGCCCCCATCCCTAGCGGCGCAAACACCATTGTACCGCGCGAACATGCCCTCGAAAACGGAGGCTGGGTAACTTTTTCATCCCCCATAACGATCGGCAAGCACATACGGCCTGCCGGCGAGGACATTCGGGCCGGAGAGGAGGTGTTTTCGGCCGGTACGCTCATTACGCCTCCCGTAGTGGGCATGCTCGCAACGCTCGGCTGTCACTCGCCGGCGGTAGTGCGCAGGCCATTGGTTGCGATTATCTCCTCGGGCAATGAAATAGTGGCCCCCGACCAAACACCAGGTCCAAGCCAAATCAGAAATTCGAATGGCCCCAGCCTGCGTGCACAGGTCCTCTCGGAGGGAGGGATTTGCGACAGCTATGACCACGCCGCGGACGCCCCTTCCGACATTCGAGCAGCGATCCAAAAAAACAGCGGGGCAGATCTCATTCTGTTTTCCGGAGGGGTATCGGTTGGGGACCACGATTTCGTTAAACAGGTGCTCGACGATATGGGATTTGAGCCCCTTTTCTGGAAAGTGAAGCAGCGACCAGGAAAACCACTAGTTTTTGGAAAACTGGGCTCGGCGCTCGTTCTTGGCCTGCCGGGCAACCCCGTTAGCACCGCCATGTGTTTCGCGATGTATGCGCGCCCCCTCATTCGACGATTTTTAGGCCGAACACCGATCGCTCCGCTGACCAAAGCTTTTTTGGCGGAAGATGTTCAAAAAGTGAAAGATCTTCACTACTTCTCTCGGGCCGTGGCCAGTCAAGATGCCGACGGAAGGTATTCCGTTTCCATGAAAGGCCCTCAGGGCTCCAATCTATATGGCTCGGTGGTTCGGGCGAATTGTATTTTGCATCTTCCAGCCGGAGAAGAATCGCTCACACAGGGGTCAGTCGTTTTTATTGAACGGCTTCCCTGGAGTGATCTGCATCTTTCTTGAAAATCGGCTCAAATTCTTTGAGCGGCAGGCCTGATTTTTGGCTTTTAGAGGTTCCACGCAGTAGCTCCAGTTCGTAGGCAACCCGGTCGGAGCGGTAAAACCGTTGTTGATAATAAAAGCACTGATTGGCCTCAGTAAACGAAGTCCTCTCGATTAGCATGAGCGCCCTTCCCCAAGGCACATCCAGATGCTGAGCCACATCGTTGGGGGCGTTTACGGACTCAATTCGAAACCGCCCGCGAAACACGCTAATATCATAATGGTTTTCTAAAATAGAATAGATCGAAGACGTGCGCAGGTCGTGTTTTTCTATTAAATGGGCGTAAAAAGGCGGTAGCCACGTCCGATCGAACGCGAGCGGGTCGCCGTCTCCCTTTCTCAACCGATCCACCCGGTAAACAGGCGCCCCCTCGGCCACCCCAAGAGCCTCAGCAACGCGAACCCCCGCGGATTCCATCCCCTGGTGAAGGACGATGGATTGAGGCGTTAATCCGGCGGCCTCCATATCCTCGACGAAATCGGTGAGGCGAACAAGGCCGTGGTGAATCCGATTATCCTTAACAAAGGACCCAAGCCCTTGTTTGCGATAGATTAGTCCCTCCCCCTCCAGTGTTTGAAGCGCCCTCCGGACCGTAATGCGACTGACGCCAAAACGGGTGCCGAGTTGATTTTCAGAAGGAAGCTGGTCATCCTCCAAGAATGCACCAGACTCCATTCGTTCGCGAAGCCAGTCGCTTACTTCTTCATGTCGAGGTCGTGCAGCAGCCATTTCGATTGCGGAGTTAAATTCGATATTCCCGATGAAAACAACGTCGGGCGCAAACAAAGTAGTGTTAGTGACCAACTAATTCCATACGTGTTATGACAAGTAGCTATCATAAGCGCGAATGGACCAATAGTTTTCCATTCCACGCGAACATCTCTCAATCCAGCTTGTGATAACAAGCGGTTGGCGCGGCCTACATCAACTGGTTACCCCAGCGGCCTACACCAGCGGCAATCGAACAGAAACAAGCGTTCCCTGGTCTTCACTAGACCACACAGATACGGTCCCCCCATGCGCCTCGGTTACAATTCGGGCATACGTGGTTCCCAAACCCGTGCCGCCATCATTGCCCTTGGTGGTATTAAACTTGTCAAAAAAGGTGGCCAACCGTTCCGGGGGGATGACCGCTCCTCCATTCTGGACCGAAATGAGAACGGCCGTGGGCTCCACGCTGCAGTACACGTCGACTCTGCGGCTAGGCTCATCTAGGGCCTGGACGTGTTCGACAGCGTTTTTTAGAAGATTTTTGAAAACCCCGGGCAAAAAGGCTAAATCGGCCTGAATTTTGGCGTCTAGGCAGGCCTCCGGGTCAAAGAAAATGGGAATGGCCCCTTTAAAGTAGGTGGCCACATCGCCGATCACGTCGGACAAAATACCCACGATTGGGACCGGCATTAAATGAAGGGATTGACTTCCGCGCTCAAATTCCTGAAGTTTTTTAATTTGATCCAGCATCTGCTTCATGCTTACGGTGCCTTGCATGATGGCCGCGAGCCATTTTTTCTGTCTTTCATCGAGCTGCTCCCCCAATTGAGAACGCAGCATTTCGGCATACCCAGCAATAGGCCCGATCACATTATTCAATTCGTGCCGTAAAAACGCGTCCTGTTCCCGGTGAAGCATCTCAATTTGGCCATTGCCCCCGTCAGCTGCGTGACTTTCTCCGCCAGTTCTCTACGAAGGACTCCTAGGGAGATGTGGGTTTCTACCCGGCGCAAAAGTTCAGCCGAATGAAAGGGCTTGGTTATGTAGTCGACGGCTCCAAGCTCAAAACCAGTCACAATATCATCCATTTCGACTTTTGCCGTCAGAAAAACGACGGGAATTTGGGCAAGTCACTCATTGGCCTTAATGCGACGGCAGGTCTCAAATCCGTCCATGACGGGGATGATCACATCCAGGAGAATTAAATCGGGCTCAATCCGATCAAGCGTTTCAAGAGCCTGTTCTCCATTCGTCGCAACATTGATCGCGTACCCGGCCTCTCGAAGCATGCTTCCGAGCACCTGAATGTTCTTCGGGGTGTCGTCAACCACTAAAATGTGTCCGCGAGGCTCGTTCATAGGTGCATTCAAAAGTAAACCCTAAGCAAGGCGCTTATGGGTTCGGATGATCTATAAATTTAGGAAACTGATTAAAGGCCATCATGAGCTCTTCCAACTCAAAATGTTTTGAGTGTCCGGAAACCGTTTTTCCCCAGTGAACAAGCGGCGCAAAGCCATATTGCTCTCCGTATGCCGACATTTGGTCGCCAAAAGACTCCATATGCATGCTCTTGCGGAAGCTGTTTGGCAGGCACGGAAAAGACCCGATAGTTTCGCCATGGTGACGGCGAACGGTGGCATGTTGTCCAAGCATGCCAGCGGAATTTATTCACGCAGGCCCAGCAGTATTGATTGGGGCAACACTGAAACGGTCATTAGTAGTAATGAATTGCCGGCCTGTAAGGTGTGCGCCGACCCACAAAGCGGGTCAATCATCTCCTATACAGTGCACCACGAACGAGACGGTGGTGCGCATGCAGTGATTATTGGAGAGACAATTAGTGGTGAACGCTTTGTTTCTCGTACTGCCAAAGACGATAACGCAACAGCCTTCGCGATGTTGGCACAAGACCCGACCGGGAAGAAGGTTAAGGTCACTGCGCCGGACGACGAGCGCCTACATTTCCAACTTGGATAAATGAAAATATAGAGGGCATAGAATATTAGCAAAGCGATCTGCCAGATCGGTACCGGCGAGATAGGAGACTGCGGTACGGTTCGTCAAGACGGTACGCTTATTCTGCTGGCGGATTACAAGATGCCATGAAACATTTTTGTGATTAAATCGCTGCAGCATGGACCGAATGGTAAACTCGACGATCCTTGTATCAATGCGGAGGCAGCAGCCCACGTCGAAAAAGCGGTTTTAGACGGTATATCGGCTCTGTGAGCTGTCAGGTAATGTTGGATTACTTGGGCAAATAAAGCCATATCGGAGTCATGGTAGCGAGTTCCGGATCTGTGAAAAGGATTTATGTCTTATGTGCTGGCTCGTATTCGATTGTATTTTTTCCTGTAACGGTCATACTGCGCGCTGCTTTTACTGATGCAACCCCAGACATAAAAGAGCATTAAAAAAGCCGCATCGGGCCTTGCACGGTCGGTAATCGCCGCGGACGAGACTGAGTAAACTCTGCCCTCAGAGCCTGTCTATCCTTCATATAGCTAAAACATACGCATTGTCCGCAGGATATATATAAACCAAAATGTCTAAACTACCCACCGAGCATCGATTTTTGGATCTGTCTGATTACGGCAGACCGATTGCCCGCCAGATCGCTAATGCGCTTAAAGACACCAATATGACGCCAATACACGTCACTTTGCTGTTTACTGTTGCGGGTATTATTGCAATAGTGTGCATCATCAACCATCAATATTGGGCGGCGTTTTTTTTCCTCATCGTAAAATCGATTTTAGATGCCGCTGATGGTGAGTTAGCCAGAGTTAAAAAAACGCCGTCTTATACCGGTCGTTATTTGGATTCGGTCGCCGACATTATCCTCAACTTCTTCTTCCTACTTAGTATATGGTATGTAGCAGAAGGGTCGATACTATTCATGTTGATGGCTTTTTTAGGCCTGCAGCTACAAGGCACGCTGTATAATTATTACTATGTCATTCTCCGAAACAAGGTTAACGGCGATAAAACCAGTCGTGTGTTCGAGCATACGTCGCCTATTGCCATGCCTGGAGAGCAGCAGCGTCATGTTGATACTTTGTTCGGCGCCTATTATCTTTTGAACGGCGGGTTCGATAAGATTATTTTTGGGTTAGACAAGAAAGCCCCGGTTGGCGAGCATATGCCGCAATTACTGATGACCGCTGTGTCTTCGTTTGGGCTGGGGTTTCAGGTTCTGATTATGGGTGTGATGCTATGTCTAGGTTGGGCAAACTACATAATCCCTTTCTTCATTAGTTACACAGCTTTTATACTCGTGTTTATAGCGATACGCCGGCTAGCCAATAGCTGAGCGAGCGCAAATGCGCATTGATAACCCACAAATATTTCCTGCCCTATGGAATACAGGCCAAGGATACTGACAAATTCATTGACCGTTTGACGATACGTCAGGTCCTGCCAGCGCATGCGGGCGTCCTCCAAAAGTGCCCCCAATGCGGGGTCCGTAGGAACCGAGGGCCCGGGAGCCTCCTCCGATGTCGAAATGGGTGAGGACGCAGGCGGTTCCAGTCGGTCGAACGGCAAAAAGGCCGCAATCGCTTCCAATAGAATATCTTGAGTAACGGGCTTGGCCACAAAGGCGTCGGTTCGTTTGATAAAAGAGTCGGCCTCTTCACCCATAACGGAAGCCGAAAATCCCAAGACAGGAAAAGTGCGTCCTTTTTTGGAGCGGCCGAGTTCGTCCGGGACGCCCAAGCCATTTAAAAGGGGCATATGTAAATCGAGCAGCAATAAATCAATCGGTTTAGACCCGGCAATGTCCAGCACCTGGTGGCCGTTAGCAGCCTCTAAGACCGTCAAGCCAGATGCCGCAAGCATTTCGCGAACCAACTCTCGGTTTAGCGTGATGTCGTCGGCTACCAGAACTGTTGCACCCCGGAAGCGAATCTGTCCTCCTGTTGCCGCATCCTTCTTAACGGAAACCGCCTTGCTTTTCAAGACATCGACACTGGGTATCCGCACCATAAATACCGATCCTTTCCCGGGAGTGCTGTCCAGGTAGATCCGCCCTCCCATCAATTCCACCAACTTACTGGCAATAGCAAGACCCAAGCCCGTTCCTCCGTACGCTTGTTGAGACTGACCCTTAACCTGGTCAAACGCGCCAAAAACAGTAGTATTTTGCTCTTCCGGGATGTCGATACCGGTGTCTTCGATCCGGAATAGAACGGTTGTTTGATTGGGGCCATCGGTTGCAAACGGTTCGGCTCTGGCCTCTACCCGTACGCCGCCCTCCGATGTAAATTTGATGGCATTACCGATCAGATTTATCAAAATCTGTCGGATCCGGGTTTCGTCCAACACGAGAGCTGGAGGTATGGAAGAATGAGCCACACAATCAAAATAAATTCCCTTGGACTCCGCTTTCTGGGCAAACATCAACGGCATTTCATCAACCAAACCGACAAGACTCATTGCCTCGGGGACAATATCCAGTTTTCCTGCTTCGACTTTGGAGAGATCTAGAATGTCGTTTATGAGCGTAAGGAGGGATCGGCTAGAGGCCTGAATGTGTTGGACATATTTTTTTGTTTCGGCATCTTCCGTACGTCTCGACAGAAGATCCGTAAAGCCGATAATGGCATTCATCGGCGTGCGAATTTCATGGCTCATATTAGCCAGAAAGCGACTTTTTTCGTGCGTGGCCTCCGATGCCTGGGCGGCAAAAACAGAGGCCTGTTCACTGCTCACCTCGAGCGCTTCGTTGGTTTTTGCCAACAGCCTTTTTTGACGGTCCACCTCCCGTTCCTACTTCCTCAAGATTTTGATGTATTTCTGCGGATAAAAGGCAATCTTTTTCATTTATCGTGCAGTTTGAAGGCCCCGACAAGCTGTCTGCCCAGGTCCCAGCAATACGGAAGGTATATTCCGACTTTTCGAGGATGCGACCTCAGCCAAAATCAGGGCGAACGGTGTAGGTATTGCCCGATCGAGACCAAATCATTCCGTCCATTTCGGTTATGGTTTCGGATAAATCAAATCGTAGCGTCCACGACGGAAATTCGTAGCTCGTGGGGTTTTCAATGCGGATATAGCCTTCCCAGATCGTTTTGGTATACTCAGCCATTTTGATGCCCACATTGAGCCAAGGGGTCTCAATGAGTTTATCCGGCGTTTTAAACGTACAGGCGACACCATTAAGTCTACAATTGGTGGGAAGAGCCGGCGTGCCCGTATGCACGCCTCGGATTGGGATCAGCACATAGTTTCCAGCATCGATATAATCGGTGTGGGCATGTCCATATACTTGATAATCCGATCCGGAACGCGACCAAATAACCTGTTGCATTTCCACCAAAAGGGACGGGGTGGAGAATTTTAAATCTTAAAGTGCAGGAAACTTTAGATCCGTAGGATTCAGAATAGCGATGTAGCCCGAGTAGGTCGTGGCATCGGACTTGTCGATCCATGCAGAGACAATCATCTGATCCGGACGGGCTGAGGTAATGACCGGCTGAGGGGCCCCCTGAACCACGCAGGCAGATCCGTTGAAAAAGCAATTTCTGGGGACTTCGACAATATTGTTATACGAAAGGCCACTGATGGTGAACCAAACCACGTCTCCAGGAGCTATTTCCTTGGTCCATCCCCGGCCATTGACGGTAAAAGCGCCTTGAAATTCACTCCAGCCCGCGTTCTCGATGGATTCAACGTGAGAATCGAGCCGAAAGGACATCGTCCAGTTCCGAATGGCCGTACTCGTCATGTTGGTAATCATGACGTTAGCGGTGTAGCGCCCATCCCGCTGGAGGTCAACTGCATGAATAACACGCACTTCCTGAGCCCAACTAGTAGTCGCCGGAATGGCGCACAATAGCAGTAGGCAGGCCAAAATGGCCGAATAATAGCTCCTCGGTGCTTTTACAAACACGGGTGCTGAAAGGAAAGCGATAGTTTTGTCGAGCACTAGGCTGCAAGGAGCAAAAGGCTCCCATTATTCAGGGACGAATGTGAGAAGCGGCGGCTTGTCTACAGGTCCACCTTGCTAGTACGAGTATTTTCTTCTTTTTCGCTTATTTAATGCGCACAAACGATTTAGAAAAAATCTCCCTTCCGATTTCGATTCGAACGAAGTACGCTCCCGCCGCGAGCCCATTCACATCAAACGTCGTTTCCTGAGATCCTGGACCTACGTTTCCGGTGAAAACGGAGGCTACTTCGCGGCCCTGCAGGTCAACTACAGCCATTCGCACCATGGCTGGTTTGGAAACCGTCCACTTCAGTACCGCCAGCGACTGAACGGGATTAGGAAAGATTGCCTCCAAAGAGGTCTCAAGCGGTAGTTCTTCGGTCTCGTTCTGGGTGTTGATTTCGATCACGGATGGAATCGAGTTGGAAGGAACACTCCATACGCCCCGACCATGCGTTGCCACCACGACTTCATTATCGAGCCTGCGCATTTGCCAAATGGAAACAGCCGGAAGGCCATTATTGGCAACGGACCACGTGGCGCCGTCGTTCAGAGACTCTATAATCCCGATTTCAGTGGCTGCCCAAAGGCGCGTTGAGTTCGGGAAATCCAACACATCGTAAACAGCTACATCGGGAAATCCGTTTTGGCTGATCAGACCATCCGGGCCAGGATCAAACCCCGATAAATCTTTCCAGGTTTGCCCGAGATCCGTACTGCGCAGAATTTTAGCTCGATTCGACGCTGCAAAAAGTACATAGACCGTCTCCGCGCTTTCAAAACTAGTGGCGAGCCCAGAAATACGCCCGGGCGAAATAGAAGGGGTCGGAATCGATGTAAACGCTAGCCCTTTATTTGTCGAAAGCTGCAGCTTTCCATCTTTGTCGCTACCGCTGCTGGGGACGGCGTCCATTTCAGATCCAGCCCAGACAATGGTCGCATCTTTTAGAGAAACGGCGATTTTCGCCCGCTTATTACTGTCATCAAAACCCCATGATTCAGCTGGAATAGCCGTTAAACTCCAACTCGCCGCAAAATCGATCGACCTCCAAACGCCCGAGCGACCAACCGTATAGACCACGTCTGAATTCGTAGGGTCTGATGCCAATACGGTTAGAAACTGAGCCCCGGCGGCCGAGGTGCCGGTATCCGTTAGGCCCGAAATACCTGACGTCCAACTTTGTCCTCCATTAACGGAACGTTGAATAAAATTCCATTGGGAGGTGGCTAAAAGCTTATCCCCGTTTTGTTTGTGCCAAACGGCCTCAAACCCGTCGCCTCCCCCGGCGCTCTGCCAAAATTGAGACGCGGTCGGGTTTACCCATGAGCGCCAAGATCCGTTGTCTTGGGTACCCCCGATATACACGCTTTGCCCCGGTTTTTTGTCAATCCCATAGTACTGAGCCGTGTTGTATCCGCGGTCGCGATCAATCCAATTCGATCCCCCGTCTCCCGAGTACGAAATCCCCCCATCGTTCCCCAGAACGAGCTCAAATCCGGTTCCGGTCGAGGGAGTTGCCACCATCGTGTGCTGGTCGGCATGGACCCCCGAACCAATCGAGGTAATACTACCCGATAGGGCTGAAACCGTCCTCCAAAAAAACTGAAGACTAGAAACCGGCAGAGATGTTGGATTCCAAGTGGCCCCACTCGCTAGCGTTGGCCAAAAAAAGTAAGCCATGTCCGTAACGATGCCCCCGTTTATAGCGATCAAAGGTTGGGGCGATTCGACATCGTATGGAAGTGCGTGAATAATTACATACTCTCGGCCGATGTCTGTAGCTGTATTTTCGATCAGATCAAAGACGGAGTTGTCGTTCCGGTCGCGAAAAGAGACCATCAGCTGACGGTTGTTTTTGGTATCCCAAACCTCAAATGGGACGGATACGTAATCCTTGTACGGATAGGCAGAAAAGGCCACTCCAGCCTGGTCTGGAGGCACAAAACGGTGGGCCATTTGGGACTTACCCGGTCCGAAACGGACTTCGACGGGTACCATTTTTTCGGGAGTAATGGTGGATTCTGGCTCATCCGTTCCCAGTCGTAGGCCCCCACCCAATTGTCCTCCGCTAAAATTGATAAAGGATAGAAAAGGCTGCGTTCCGTTCTGATTGACCGTAAACTGGCCTTGATCGGTCGACCCGGTAACAGTGGCTCGGTACAACCCAATCCCGCCTAGAAAGACAATGTCTGGATTGAAGGGATGCGCTTTTACCATTAAATCGTACCAACCCTGATCGCCAGCCACGTCGATTGCTGTGCCGGTATTGGTAACCGAAAACGGCACCCAATTGGCTGCCCCGTTATCGGAGAAATAGATGGGGTCAGGACCGGTATCGTTTTGCACCAACGCAATCAACCGGTCGGGACTTGCCGGCGAGATGTCGAGTTCAATGCGTACATCCGAGGTCGTTTCTGGAAGACCCGTATTCATTAGCATCCAGTTGATGCCCGAATCGACCGACTTCCAAATTCCGCGTGCTTTTTCCACGGCGTACTGCACCGTAAAATCCTCAGGCTTGGAGAGCAACTGATAAAAACCGCTGGACGTGCCTGCTGCTTTTACTTCCGTCCAGCTCGTGCCACCATCGCTCGATCGCTGCAGGCCTGCGTTCGTTGCGGCGATCACCAAGTTTTCGTCCGTCGGTGAAACCAGTATGCGATTGACAAACAAGAAATCGTACGACCCGGTAGTTGACGATAGCAACGTCCACGTCAGGCCACCATCCGTCGATTTGAACATTCCATCGCCAATGGCCGCATCTCCATTGGGATATCCTTCTCCCGTACCAGCGTACATTGTACCGGGTCGAGAAGCCGCCTGTGCCAACGCGCCAATAGACAAGCGAGGAAGGTGGTCGGTCATGGAGGCCCAGCTGAGTCCCTTATCCGTGGTTCGCCAGATGCCGCCGGCTACGGATCCCGCAATCCAGGTCGACCGAGACGGATCGGCGCGGTCTACAATAATGGCCCGAGTCCTTCCACCCACGTTTCCGGGCCCTCGTTCCGACCACGGCAAGGGATCAGAAAATCGCCCCTTGGCCGCTGCTTGAAGCTGTTCAAAAGCGGCCACTCGATACCCCGGTCTATACGAAGGAGCCGCTTCCCCTTCAGCCGTCCGAATGCTTTGGAAGTAGCGAGCAAATTCATCCGGCGAGTCCTGGGGCCAGGAGGTCGTGACCTCAGATAAGCCCCTGGATCGGTCCCCTACTATTAACAACGCAATCATCACAAACCCTGTCCCAATTGCGAAAGAAGGCCTCAAAAGTTTCTTGATCTCAATTTTCATTATTTGGCGTTGCGACTGGTTGGGTTCAAGGTCTAACTTGGTCTTATGTCTTAAAAGTCTTGCCTAGAAGTCTAGGCTGCCCAAATTTACGTCTAAAATCATGCATTTTCGAATAGTCGTCTTGTTTATCAGTTCCCTTCTTTTGGCAGCTCCCGCTCTGGCGCAGGATACATTGCAAGACCCCAGCTCCTTTCTTGGATATGAGCTAGGCTCCCGTTTTAGCCGCCACAGTGCGGTCTTAGACTATTTTAACCACGTGGCCGAGCATAGCACTCGCGTCCAGACACTACCCTACGGCCAAACCAATGAAGGCCGCCCTCTGATGGTTGCCTTTGTTAGTTCACCCGAAAACATGGCTCGACTGGAGCAGATTCGGCACGACAACCTCAAGCGGGCCAAATTGGAAGAAGGAATGCCCGTTGGAGAACCCGTTTCCATTGTTTGGCTTAGCTACAATGTGCACGGCAACGAATCCAATAGTACGGAAGCCTCGATGGCTACCTTATATGCACTCGCAGACCCCTCGAATCAATCATCGACCGCGTGGTTGAAAAACACCGTTGTGGTTTTAGACCCAGCCATCAACCCGGACGGCCGCGACCGATATGCCAACTGGTACAATATGATGGCCGGGTCAAAAATGAATATTAGCGAGGACGCCATCGAGCACGACGAGCCTTGGCCGGGTGGGCGCACCAACCACTATTACTTTGATCTGAATCGCGATTGGTCGTGGCAAACACAGGTTGAGTCCCAACAGCGCATGGCATTGTACAAGGAATGGATGCCGCAAGTACACGTCGATTTTCACGAACAGGGAGTAAACAGCCCGTATTACTTTGCTCCTGCGTCAGAGCCCATCCACCAAGAAATAACCCCTTGGCAGCGCGCATTTGAAGAGATTGTTGGACGAAACAACGCCAAATATTTCGATCGTAACGGGTGGTTGTACTTCACCAAGCAGTCATTTGACATTTATTACCCAGGGTATGGGGATAGCTTTCCCATGTTCAACGGCGCGATCGGAATGACGTACGAGCAGGCCGGAGGTGGGGACGCCGGGCTGGGGATCCTGACCGCGGAAGGAGATACCCTCACCCTGTTGGATCGGTTAACGCATCATACGACCACGGGGCTTTCGACCGTTGAAATGGCATCTGTTCATCAAAAGGAGCTCTTGGAGGGGTTTTCGACCTATTTCCAAAATGCCATTTCGGGTGTTTTTCCCGCGACGAAAGGCTCTTCCGATTCGAAAAGCGCAGGTCCTAATTACAGCGCGTATGTGATTAAAAAGAGCACACCTGGAAACCGCCTGGCCGAGTTGGCCGCCCATCTAGACAAACTCGGAATTGTGTACGGACAAGCCAAGGCCGCTGGTAAAGTGGATGGTTATGACTATCGGTCGTCAAAAAATGGCCGTTTTGACGTGGTGGCGGGAGATCTGGTTATTCCAGCGGCTCAGCCACGGGCCGTTTTGACACGTGTATTGTTCAATCCGCTGACTCCGATTTCTGATTCGCTTACCTATGACATCACGGCGTGGGCACTTCCGTATGCATACGATGTAGATGCCGTTGCTTCCAAATCGGCTATCGCTACAGAAAAATGGGCCCCGGCCAGCGCCGAGTCGACTAATCATGCAGACAATCCCTACGCGTACGTGATTGCTTGGGATGATGCGGACGACGCGGCCTTTTTGGCCGACTTGTTGAAAGCGGACATCCGGGTTCGATACGCCACCAAGCCTTTTTCCGTACACGAACACCTTTTCCCTTCGGGGTCCCTCATTGTAACGCGGACTTCCAACCAAAAATTTGGGTCGGGCCTGAAGGAGATGGTCATGGGAATAGCCAAAGCGCATGCTCAGCAAGTGACGGGAATCGCCACCGGTTTTGTTGATGAAGGGTCCGATTTGGGCTCGTCCGATGTCCAATACTTGAAGGCCCCGCGCGTGGGGATGGCTTTCGGAAGCGGAACTAGTTCTTCGGCAACGGGAGAGGTATGGCACTGGTTTGACCAAGTTATTGACTACCCCTTGACCCGATTTTCGGCCGACCGATTTTCGTCTATTGACCTGAACGAGTACGATGTGCTCATTTTGCCCTCCGCTGTTTCTTCTATGCTATCCGAGACCGGCCTGGAAAAACTCACCGCTTGGATTCGCGACGGCGGGAGGCTCGTGGCTATTGGAAGCGGAGCCTCGGCATTAGCCGATAAGAAAGGCTTTTCGTTGACACTGAAACCGGCCGAAAAAGCGGCCGATAGCACGGCAATCAGCCTAGCATTGAACAAGCGGTTCGAAGATCGTAACCGAGACCGCGCGCCAGGAAGCAATCCAGGCGCCATTTATCGCGTACGCGTGGACAACAGCCACCCCTTAGGATTCGGGTTCGGGGACGAATCGTTTGTACTGCGCTCCCGCTCAGATCATCCGGCTATCATGCAGGGTGGTAGCGATTGGAACGTGGGTGTAGTCCAGAAAAATGGAAGAGTTAGCGGATTTACCGGTCACGTCGCAGAAAAGCGCATCGAAGGGTCGCTGGCTTTTGGCGTACAAGGGATGGGTTCAGGATCCGTTACGTATTTGTTAGACAACCCGCTGTATAGGGGTTTTTGGACCAGCGGCCGGCTGTTGTTCGCCAATGCTGTATTTCTAGTCGGGCAATAAAGGGCACGCCGTTCAAAGAGTGCCGGTAGCTCAGATCACGGAGCAGCCGCCATCAATAGAGCATAGGCAGCGGCCAGCATATCGCCCATTATCAACAAAAACAGGACAATCGTTTCTAAAATGGAGAAGTGACGTCGCGCCTCGTACGCTCGACGCATTTCTCTTGATCGAATGAATCCTTTCCGATCGTTGATTAAAAGCATCCAAATCTGCAAAATGATCGCGGCGGCGGTGAGCCAAACCCACTGGACATCCATTACTACCGGCAACCCTAAACCAGCAACTCCAAAGGGAGCGATTAGCCAAAAAACGACAATAGCTGGAAGACCACGCTTTTTATCCGAGCGTCTCTTCTTTCCGGAATGGCGCTTTTCAGCCCTACGGGCTAGTTTGGTATCTAAATCGGCTTCGGCCATAGTGCGGTTTTAATCGTTGTATCGGAGCCAAAATATAGCAACGGTCGACCATCTCTAAGCAAATTGCGTTAGAATCTCTTTGAAGCCCTTAAAAAGTGCCTTAATGATGGTCGTGAGTGTATAAAATCTGGTGTTCGACGCGCGTCAGCAATTGGGAAAGCGTTTTGTGGGCCAGTTTAGCTTTCGCTTTAGAAAGAGAAGACCATTTAACATCGGTTATTTTTTCCTTGGCTTGAGGGACAAACTCGTTAGTGGAAACCTTCATGTGATACCAGTGAGTGGTCTTCACCATGTAAAGCCCTCGCTCAACGTATCCGTGAACGGTCGTGTCTAACAAGTCCAAGACCGTCACCTGATCGATGCCCAATTCTTCTTTCACCTCACGTTCTGCACAAGACTTAATGGATTCGCCCCTATCTAGTTTTCCTTTTGGAAGGTCCCAAAGCTTTTTGCGAAAAATAAGGAGGACCTTGAGCGCCTTTTTCCCCTGTTTGGTGACAATTCCGCCTCCTGCCGTTACCCCTTTGGGCTTGCGATACGGATGGGTGTTCAGGAGGGCTTTTGCCGGGATCGATTTCACTTGTCCACTTAGGTTGGCGGGCGTTTTAGCACCATCAACGACGAAAACCACCCCTCGCGTATCTTTTTTGGCTTGTTTGAGGTCGCGATACAATCGGCTCTGGTCAAATTCAGTCCGCGAGATCCCCGTCAGCGCTTTTTCTTCAGAATCGACATAGAAATAAAGCATAAATTCTCTGGAAAGCGCTGTTTGCCCGTTTCCGGGCTTCAGTTAGGAACAGGTCAGACTTGTTGGCGACCGGCAGGGTCAAGTGAAGTCTTAAAAGGGTTGCCTGCAATCGATTAAATATAGACTACAAATTAATATGGGAACTATTAGGGCGAAAAAACCAATGGGTAAAAGTTGTGAAAAGTGATGGATAGTAAGCCTGAGGCCGCGAATATGGATATGAAAAACAGCATGTGTGGGGTGATTCTGTGTGGTGGAAAGAGCCAGCGTTTCGGCTCAGATAAGGCCCTGGTCGTCTACGAAGGTGAATCGTTGGTGCACCGGGCTTATGGTGCGCTGACGGCTATTGCGTCTGAAATCGTGATCGCAGCGGGACCGTCCGGCCGCAGCTATAAGATGAACGCCCCCCACATACATGACTTGAGAGAGGATGCGGGCCCACTAGCCGGAATTGAGGCGGCTTTCGCCGCCACAACAGCCGAGACGCTCCTCGTTCTGGCTACAGATTTGCCGCTCATTTCGTCTGAACACCTCCAAGCCATTGTAAACGGGTATCGGCAGCCACTAACCATTGCCCGGGACGAGATGACCAAGCGGGAGCAACCGCTCTGTGCCCTTTGGCATCGAACGCTCGAAGAGCCTTTGACGGCGTATTTAGACGCCGGCCACCGTTCGGTTATGGGCTTTGTCCACACGCAGCCATTTTTCTCAGTAGATGTCATGGGCGGTCGTTTACAAAATGTGAATTATAGTCATGATTTACCCGCCTCAAACGGCAAATAGGATTTGCTCTTTTGATCGCGCAACTTGATATTACAAGTGAAATAAATAGAGTTCGTTTTTGTTTACTAACAGCGCTGGACAGATATGAATTACGGCTTTGTAATTAATAATGACACCTGCATCGGGTGCCATGCTTGTTCAACGGCATGCAAAAGTGAAAATGAAGTGCCGCTGGGCGTCCAACGGACGTGGGTAAAGAGCGTGGAGACGGGTCAATACCCCAATGTGACCCGAAACTTTCAAGTCACTCGGTGTAACCACTGCTCCAATCCCCCGTGCGTCCGGATTTGCCCGGTCACGGCTATGTACCAGCGGGACGACGGCATCGTCGAATTTGACCCGGACGCCTGCATCGGGTGTAAAGCATGTATGCAAGCCTGTCCGTACGACGCCATTTACATTGATCCCGATTCAGGGACGGCAGCAAAGTGCCATTATTGCGCCCATAAGGTCGATTTAGGCTTAGAACCGGCGTGCGTAGTGGTTTGTCCCGAACACGCGATTCTGGCCGGAGACCTGGACGACCCAACGACGGAAATCGCGCAAGCCGTTGCGCGCAATAAGGTTACGGTCAGAAAGCCCGAACAAGGTACAGCCCCGAAGTTGTACTATATCGGTGGGGACGACGTTGCCATGCATCCGACGGCCGTCGAACGAACCCCCGACTCATTTGCATGGGCCGATGTGCTTTCACTGCATGAAGGGGATGGACATCGTGGCGCTATTCCAGCCGAACTGACGGCCTACGGAAAAAAATCTGCTTCTGGCCAAGCACTCAGGCGGCCTGAAGCCCAAGGAGATCCCAAAGGGGGCATTATTCAGATCGGCGAGGGAAGAATGGCCGAGCAGATGACCCAAGTGGTTTGGAACGCTCAGCACAAGGTACCGTGGCACTGGCCGGTTCCGGCCTACTTGGTGACCAAGGGAATAGCGTCTGGCCTGTTCATGATTCTGGGCTCAGCCTTCTTGTTTGGGCTGATTGGCGTCCACAATCACGTATTTATGGCCTCGTCGTTTTTGTCGCTTCTATTTTTGACGGCCACTACGGCCTTGCTTGTTTTTGATTTGGAACGCCCGGAGCGGTTTTTACGAATCATTACCCGCCCTCAGTGGCGGAGCTGGCTGGTCAGGGGCGCCTTTATTCTGATTGGTTTTAGTGGGTTGGTTGCCCTGTGGTGGCTTGGCGAATTGTCCGTCTGGATGGAATGGTTGCCTGAAGCGAGCGTGGCTCCTTTTCGAACCCCAATCATGTGGATTGGATTGCCTCTGGCTATTGGGACGGCGGTCTATACAGCCTTCCTATTTGGACAGGCCGAGGGGCGTGATCTTTGGCAAAGCCCGCTTCTCCCGATTCACCTCATTGTTCAGGCTGTGTTGGCAGGTAGCGCCATGTTACTAATCGTAGGCACTTTCTTGGATCTCGGCACGGACATTTCTTCGGTTGTTCGGGCTTCTTTCATTGGTGCATTGGGGGTTGACCTTGCCGTTACGTTCATGGGCGAGTTTGGTATGTCTCATGCTTCGGAGTCCGCTGCCAAAGCTGCCCATATGATTGTAAAAGGGCGCTATGCGCGTTCTTTTTGGATTGGAAGCACCTTGGTGGGTCACATCCTACCCTTTGGGTTGATGTTTACCGGAGTTCCAGGAATCGTGGCTGGCGCCATGGCTCTCTTCGGCCTCTATTTGTACGAACGAGCGTTTGTAAACGCCCCGCAAGAAATACCCAATAGCTAAACGGACTAAACCGCATAAACGCTCCGACAACGTAATGTCAAAGAAAAAATCAGCATATCCCGAAGCCACTGGAGACGGAACGCCGTTTGGTTTACCCCAATTTTCTACCCCGGATAGGAAGCCCCAAAAAATTGAAATGACCTCGGTGACCCACCCGGATGGTCGCATGAGTCAGTATCCTCCGACCGAAATGTGGGACGATTGGGTGGAGTGGGATGGAAAGGCGTGGCCCAAGAAGGTCGCTCGCCATTACACCTTAGTACCAACCGTTTGCTTTAATTGCGAGAGCGCGTGTGGTCTGCTGGCCTACGTAGACCGCGAAACGCTTGAGATCAAGAAATTCGAGGGAAACCCCAAACACCCGGGAAGCCGGGGCCGGAATTGCGCGAAAGGACCAGCCACCATTAATCAGGTCTATGATCCAGAACGCATTCTCTATCCATTGAAACGGGTCGGAAAACGCGGAGAAGGGAAGTGGAAACGGATTTCATGGGACGAAGCCGTCTCTGAAATTGCCGAAAAAATGAGCGCATCGCGTCGGAAACGGCTCGACGGCATTATGTACCACGTGGGGCGCCCCGGCGAAGACGGTTTTACCAACCGTTGTATTGAAGCTTGGGGAGTAGACGGACACAATTCACACACGAACATTTGCTCTGCGGGGGCCAGGGCCGGGTATTATTTGTGGGCTGGCTTTGACCGTCCTAGCCCAGACCACGCCAAGGCGAACGTAATTCTGCTGATTTCTAGCCATCTCGAAACGGGTCACTACTTCAATCCGCACGCCCAGCGGATCATGGAAGCCAAACAGAACGGGGCGAAGCTCATAACCTTCGATCCGCGGCTTTCAAACACGGCCTCTAAGTCCGACACCTGGCTGCCAACGTGGCCCGGATCGGAGCAGACCGTTCTATTGGCTATTGCCAATCACATGATTCAAAATGACCTCTACGACCGGGAATTCGTTCGGAAATGGGTGAACTGGCGCGAGGCGTTGGAGCTCATTAAAGCTCAAAACTATGACGGGATTCAGATTGATCTCCCCGGCGAGGGTATTTGGGATCGACTAAAAGACCTACTCGCGTCCGATAAATTTGACCTCTCAGCCGACCAAGCAGATTATGCGGTTTTTGATCGTCTGTTAAAAGATCTCTACGCTGAATTTACGTTCGAGCGTGCGGCTGCGGAATCCCAAGTTGACATTGAACGCATTCGCGAAGCTGCCAAATACGTGGCCAATTGCCAAGGCCGTTTGGCCACGCACACGTGGCGAAGTGCCTCCGTGGGAAACCTCGGCGGATGGCAAGTGGCCAGATGCCTGCTGTTTCTGAACGTTCTAACGGGCAGTATCGGAACAGAAGGAGGTACTTCGGGAAATAGTTGGAATAAGTTCGTTCCCAAACCATTTGAAGAGCCGCCCCCGTTTAACGCTTGGAATGAACTCCAAATGCCCCATGAATGGCCGCTTGCTCATTACGAAATGAGTTTTCTATTGCCTCATTTCTTGGAAGAGGGCCGTGGAGACATCGACGTTTATTTCACCCGTGTCTATAACCCGCTCTGGATCAATCCCGATGGATTTATGTGGATGCGTGCGCTTCAAGACGAGGAAAAAATGAAGTGTCACGTGGCGTTAACGCCGACGTGGAACGAATCGGCCTGGTTTGCTGATTACGTACTTCCGATGGGTCATGCGAACGAGCGCCATGACCTAATGAGTCAGGAAACCCATGCAGGACAATGGATTGCCTTTAGGCAGCCCGTACGCCGAGTGGCCATGGAACGGCTGGGCAAGAAAGTTGAATACACCTGGCAGGCCAATCCCGGGGAGGTGTGGGAAGAAAACGAATTCTGGATTGAATTGTCCGTCGCCATGGATCCCGATGGGTCGCTTGGTATCCGAAAGCACTTTCAAAGCCCTTACAGAGAAGGAGAAATCATTACAACGGAGGAATACTACCGTTGGATATTCGAAAATAGCGTACCTGGACTCCCTGAAACGGCCGCCAAGGAGGGCTTGACTCCTCTCGAGTATATGAGGCGGTATGCTGCGTTTGAGGTCACAAAAGACCACTACGTTCCGTACGAAAAGAAGCTTGACACCCAGGGGATTACGACTGACAGCCAGGGCAGAGTGCTGAAAAACGGCGCCGTTGTGGGCGTCATGGTCGACGGCGTAGCCAAAGCGGGATTCACCACGCCTAGCCGAAAAATGGAGTTCTTTAGCCCCACGATGAAGGACTGGGGCTGGCCAGAAAAAGAATACACCTTGCCATGGACCCTTAAAAGTCATGTCCATCCGGACAATATCGACCGAACGAAGGGCGAGATGTTACTCCTTCCGAATTTCAGGTTGCCAACGCTCATTCACACGCGCAGCGCGAATGCCAAATGGCTCTACGAATTGAGTCACAAAAATCCGGTCTGGATGCACCCAAGCGATGCTTCCCGGATTGGGGTAAAAACGGGCGAATTGATCCGCGTGACCACTAGGATAGGATATTTTGTCGATAAAATATGGATCACGGAAGGCATTAAGCCCGGCGTTATTGCCATGAGCCACCACTTGGGTAGGTGGCGGCTAAAAGAAGAAGAAGGACTCAATCGGGGCACATCGAATTTCGTGTCTATAACAGAAAGTCGCGACGAGGGTAACAAGCTTCGGGTAAATCACGGCGCCGGACCATGGAAATCTTTTGATCCGGACACCTCCCGCATTTGGTGGGAAGACGTGGGAGTCCATCAAAACCTGACGCATGCGGTTCAGCCCGATCCTGTATCTGGCCACCATTGTTGGCTTCAAAAGGCTTATAAGGTCGAAAAAGCGCGTCCAGAAGACAAGCACGGGGATGTCTACGTAGATACCAATGCCTCCATGGAGAACTACCAAGAATGGGTACAACTGTCTAGAAGCGCCGTAGACCACTCCCCAGATGGCACCAGGCGTCCCGCATGGTTGAAGCGGCCCCTAAAGCCGGTGAAAGAGGCCTACAAACTACCAGACAAACCGTTTGGACGATAGGAGCCGCTTTTATTGGCAATCAAAAAGGGGTCCGATAGCAAAGAAGACACGATGGTCTGACAATTCACATGGACTTGTCATTACATGTTGATTCTGGAAGTATTTTGTATCCGAAATCATAGGATATAAAAGCAAAAGAGCTCCATCGGATTGGATTTAATATGAAACGTCATTATACAGTTGTGATCGTCGGCGGCGGAACAGCAGGCATCACGGTAGCGGCG
Source organism: uncultured Bacteroidota bacterium (assembly GCA_937877085.1). Lineage (GTDB taxonomy): Bacteria > Bacteroidota > Rhodothermia > Rhodothermales > UBA10348 > UBA10348. The sequence continues at coordinate 12,862 of CALEEY010000146.1, read as the reverse complement.
CAGCTTAAGCGCAAAGACCATACCCTCGACATCGCGATCATTGAACCGTCTGAAGAACATTACTATCAGCCGATTTGGACGCTGGTTGGTGGCGGCGTTTTTGAAAAGGAAGTTTCTGTCCGAAAAACGGCTGATTATATCCCGAAGGGCGTCACTTGGATCAAGGATTTCGTTGCCAGCTTTTCGCCGGAAACGAATAGGGTTACCAACAAGTCCGGTGCAGAAATCACGTATGATTTTCTAGTAGTTGCCGCGGGTATCCAATTAAATTGGCATAAAATCGAAGGATTGCCCGAGGCCCTCGGCAAAGGAGGCGTTTGCTCAAATTACGGCTACCAACATGCCGCTTATACTTGGGAAGTACTTCGCAATTTGAAGAAGGGACAAGCTCTTTTCACCCAGCCCGCGACGTTGGTCAAATGTGGAGGAGCTCCTCAAAAAATCATGTATTTGACCGCGGATTATCTCCGCCGAAACGGCCTTTTGGACCAAGTGGAGATCAATTTTATGTCTCCAGGATTGGTAGTGTTTGGAGTGCCGGAATTTAGAGACACCCTGATTAAAGTGTTGGATCGGTACGGTATTACGTTCAACTTCCAAAAGGAGCTCATTGCCATTAGAGGAGAGGATAATGTGGCCGTTTTTCGTGTAACGAATCCAGACGGAACGCAGCATGAAAAGGAGGTTCCTTACGACATGATTCACGTCGTGCCACCCCAATCTGCACCCGATTTCGTGAGAGAAAGCACCTTAGTAAATGCAGACGGCTGGGTAGAAGTAGACCCCGGAACGCTCCAGCACACTCGTTTTGAAAATGTGTTTTCCCTAGGCGATGTAACCAACACGCCGAATGCAAAAACCGGAGCTGCTGTGCGCAAGCAAGCACCGTTGGTCGTAGCGAACTTGCTTGACGTAAAAAGAAAGGGTAAGATTACCGGGACCAAACGGTACAATGGATACACATCTTGCCCTCTGGTCACGGGGTATGGCAAATTGGTGTTGGCCGAGTTTGACTACAACAATCGACCGGACCCATCCTTTCCTTTTGATACGACAAAGGAGCGCTGGTCAATGTATTTTCTAAAAACACGGATTCTGCCACTCTTCTATTGGCACGGGATGCTAAGAGGACGGATGTAGGATAGGTGCAGCCAAAAACAGGAAACGCCAAGGGTTTTCCCATCAATAGATCGGTATTCCGTGACAGAAAATGAAATGATTGGCCACCTGGCCACGCTCGCAGATCTCATTGAAAGAGCCCCTCGAAGTGCCGTTGAGCTAAAATCCTTTGGGTTGGCGGCCGGCCGGGCGCATTTCGAACCTTCGGACGATTTTGCGGCCCAGCACTACCAAGTATTGTGTCACGAATTGATGCCAGCGGCCTCGGTATTTCTCGAGCCGGGCGCGGTCATGGGGGGAACGGTTTCCGATCGGGCCTGGACCATTATGGCGTCCGCTGGATTTGAGCCAGACACGACCTCCATTCTGGCCGACCACCTCTCTTCATCCCTCCGATTCATCCGGTTTTTACTAGTCCAAGGCCGACCAGATGATGCAAGGGCCTACTTGGAGGAAGAGATACTAAGCTGGCTTCCCCCCTTTTTAGATCGGCTTCGCACCTTTGAGTTCGCGCAAATGGCTCAAATAGCAGGGGCTTTGGAGGACGTGGTTGAAAGGATTCAATTGGGTTCGTCCAACGCAGCATGGTCAAGACCGTATACAGCCGCTCGGTGGAAGCTCCTAGAATCGGCGTTTAGTCTGGACGAAGAACGAACAAGTCTTGCGGAGATCGCCGAATATTTGGCTAGTCATGCAGCCAGCGGTCTGATGATACCGAAGTCGCTTTTGGCCCATGAAGCCAGAAGCCATCGACTACCCACGGGATTTGGTTCACGCGCTCGTACAATCGAAGGGATGTTGCGCTCGGCCGCCCAGTACGACGCGCTTGGCGGCATATGCGATTTTTTTGATAACGAAATTGCGGCCCACCAGGCTACGTGGAATCAGTGGTCAACGAAGGGCGCGGCGCACTGGGCGGCCGAGTGGTCCCAAAAGCTAAGCAAAACCCAAAACGTGATTCGGCAACTGCGTCAAGCGGAGTCTGAATCGGCCTGACCGGCTATTCGATCAAGATATTCGCGCTCGCGACCCCACAGCGTTAGCACGTGTAGAACGGCCTGATCCGCGCTCAAAAAGAAATGAGAAGGGTCCATTTCTGCCATCGTTCCAGAAGACTCGAGCATGTCGAGGGACTTCTGACGGAAACTTGCAAAGTAAAACGAGATATTTTTAGCACGGAGCACCTGATTTAGGTCGGCCAACGCCGACAACGCCGTGGTATCTAGATCGTTGACGCTTGAAGCGTCCAAAATGACAGCTCTAGCTTTTTTGTCGATCGTATGCTCTTGGATGGCATCCTGTAACAGGTCCGCATTGGCAAACGAAAAAGAAGCATCTATGCGGATGAGCACGATCCCCTCGAACTGGTGGGCCTGCCGATGGTTGTTGACATCGCGAAAGGACCTTGATCCCGGCAAATGGCCCAAAATGGCCACATTAGGCCTTCCAATGCGGTACATAATAGCGACGATGGAAAGACTTACACCAACCAACATGCCCTGTTCGATACCCAGAATAAGCGTAGCAAAAAAGGTTACCAGCGCTATAACTCCGTCCACCGCTTTGGTCTTCAGCAAAAACCGCACTTCGCCGATATTGACCAAGCTAAAAGCCGCCACCATAATGATGGATGCAAAGATGGGGATGGGCAGATAGTAAAAAAACGGGGTTAGAAATAACAACGTACACAAGATGAGAAGCGCTGCAATTCCGTTTGCAAGAGGCGATTTGGCACCTGCCCGATCGTTCACCGCGCTTCTTGAATAGCTTCCGGATACGGGAATGGATAAAAACGCAGAACCCGCTAAGTTCATGGTCCCCAAGGCAATTAGCTCCTGATTTGGCTGGACTCGGTATCCATTTTTCGTAGCGAAAACCTTACCCAACGACATCACACCCATGAATTGGATCAACGAAAGCGTGACGGCGGTGGGAAATAATTCCCGGATACTTTCATACGAAAAGGGAGGGAAGGACGGGGCTGGCAAACCCGCCGGAATGCTGCCTACAATGGCGACCCCTTCTGAATCCAAGCGGGTGAAATACACCATAAAAGCAGAAACCAGGACCACAATCAGGGGTCCCGGAACCCGTGGAAGCCATTTCATCATGGCAATCAACAAGACAATTCCACCAAGGCCTATCATAACGCTGGCCATTTGAACGTCTTCAATTTTAGAAAACGCTTCAGAAAGCAGAATAAAAACATTCAAATTGCGCCCAAGCGAAAGACCCATCAAATGCTGGAGCTGACTCATCCCAATAATGATTGCCGCAGCCGCCGTAAATCCGGTGATGACGGGTTTAGACAGGAGGCTAACCACAAATCCAAATCGGAGCAGTCCCATGGCTAGTTGGATAACTCCCACCATGAGCGCCAAAAGGAGCACGTGCCCTAGAAAGGACTCCGAATTGGCGGCCGCTAACGCACCCACCCCAGCTGCCACGACAAGCGAGTCAATGGCAACCACTCCTACGGCCAGCTGGCGGGACGAACCAAGGAAGGTGTAGACAATTAACGGGACAAGGGAAGCGTACAGTCCGTACACCGGAGGAACGCCTGCCAGCAAGGCATAGGCCATGCCCTGTGGAATAAGGACGACGCCAACCGTAAGCCCCGCAATTAAATCGCTTTTAAAAAGCGCCCGATTGTATCCGTGGCGCCAGGTTAAAAAGTATGCGCTTGCCGAGTCTCCGAAAATCATGGTTCCTTTTGGACCGATTATGAAGGTTCGCGTTCAAGATAGGCATCGCGGACACGTTTGGCCGATTCTGAAGCCGGGTAAATGTGATCAAAGAAATGATCCGCTCCAATCTTTTCTGTTAGCCCGGCCTTAAAGAGCACGTCCCGGACGGGGCCTTTTACGCCCGAAAGGTACAAGGAGATGTCTTTTGAACCCAACCAGTCGTGCAGTTTGGACAGCGAATGCAGAGCCGTTGAATCGATCCGATTTACTGGATACAAGTCGAAAATCAGCACCCGGGTTTCGGCATTCAGACCGACGGCCAGTTCGATGGCATCTCGGACAACATCGACATTTCCAAAAAAGAGGGATGCATCAACGCGGAAAATGAGCACTCCGGGTATGCGTTCAGCCTCCGTAAAACGGTCTACATTGCGAAAAACTTCCTGGTTAGGAAGTCGGCCCAAAACCGCCATGTGAGGCTTGGAAGCCTGATTTACAAAAGACAGTAAGGACAGCACCAGGCCAGTCAAAATTCCTTCTTCGATGCCCAGCAACAACGTGGTGATAAATGTCAGAGCTAAAAGCGCCAAATCGGTTCGATTAACGCGCCAAAGGTATTTTACTTCAGCAAAATCCAGCAATCCGACGACGGCCACAATAACGATACTAGCCAAAAGAGCCTTTGGCAGGAAAGTGAATAGAGGAGTAAAGAACAACAAGGTCAGACCGACGACCGTGGCGCTCACGAGGCTGGAGAGGCCCGTTTTGGATCCCGCCTGATTGTTTACCGCCGACCTAGAAAATCCGCCGGTCGTTGGAAATGAACTGAAAAAAGAGCCCGCTACGTTGGCCATCCCAAGCGCAACGAGTTCTCGATTAGGCTCGATTGAATAGCCGTTCTTGGACGCAATGGACTTGGCAACAGCGATGGACTCCATAAATCCGACTAAAGCAATGGCCAGAGCCGTAGGCAAAAGGCCCCGCACATGTTCAAGAGTCAAAAACGTCAACGAAAAACTGGGTAGTCCAGCAGGTACTTCTCCAACAATCGCGACCCCTTGATTGTCTAAACCGGCCCAAAATACCAGTCCAGTTGCCAATGCGACGGCCAATATGCCACCAGGCAACCGGGGCGAAATTCGTTTGGCCAACAAAATCACCAGAATACCACCTATTCCTATCGCCAACGTAATGGGGTGAAATGTGGTGATGTTCTGGGCCGCATGGAGGGCTATTATGAAGACATTTTCGTCTCCGGGGATGGGAATGCCTACCAAGTGTTTAAGCTGCGCCATACCAATAATGATGGCGGCAGCGCTCGTGAACCCACTGAGTACGGGATGCGAGAGGAAATTGGTAACCGTACCGAAGCGCAGTAACCCAAGTGCTAACTGGATCACCCCCACCATAAACGCCAAGAGAATGGCCAGCTCAAGGTAGGTTTCGGTTCCGCTTTCAGCCATCTGACTAACCCCAGCGGCAATCAACAGCGAGACCATCGCAACCGGACCCACGGCCAACTGACCAGAAGTCCCTAATAAGGCGTAAACAATGAGGGGCACCAATGCGGCATAAAGCCCATAAATGGGCGGAAGGCCGGCAATGAGGGCGTATGCCAATCCTTGAGGGATAAGCATCACACCCACCGTTATGCCCGCATTCAGGTCTCCCGCGAGATTGATTTTATGATAGGGCCGAAACCAACTGGATAGCGATATCGGGAATTGCTTCATTAGGAATGGCTCGGTGCTGAACGCCCACGGGTACCTGAAAACAGGGAATTATACATGAGCGATTTCGATAGGAGCGGCTTCGTTTCGAGCGACCGCGTTTTCTGGATTAGCGCCCCAGCCAGCAAATTCTCCGTTGATATAGATCACGTCATGCCCAAGCCGAGCAAGGAGCGAAGCCGACACGGCTGAGCGCCCTCCAGAAACACAATGAATGGCCTTTACGCCGGACGGTACTTCATCTCTTCGTAGCCATAGTCGGGTGTACGCGATATTCGCGGAGCCAGGGACGTGGGCCGAATCGTGTTCAGATTTATTTCGAACATCGAGTACGATGAGGTCTTCTTCTTTGGCTACCAAGGCATTCAAATCGTCAAAATGAATCTCTCGGATGCTGGCCATCTCAAACCCTTGGCCTGCATAGGCTTCAAGCGTAGAAGGGGTTGCATAGCCAACGATGTCGTCGAGTCCAATCCGGACCAAATCCCGAATGGCCATGTCTAAATGATCTTCTTCGATAATCAAATAGATCGGCATACCTTCTTCGATGATGGATCCAGCCGCCGTATTAAAGGATTTGTTGAGGCCAGCATAAAGCGATCCGGGCAAGTGGTGCGCCATAAAAGCCGACCGATCCAATCGTGTATCTAGCACGGCTACGGACGTATTCCCCGATAAAGCTTTGAGATCTTCCCAGAAAAGATGTTTTGGCTGGGGAAGCGTACGCAAAACCTTGGGTCCCAACTTGTTATCCCGCTTCATCCGCGCGAAATACATGGGAGGTTCAGGTTGTCCGTCCAGAATGGCTTCGACAAATTCGTCTTCGCTACGAAGCGCGGCCCCAATGGCTGGGTTAAATGCTCGCTCGTATCCAACGGTGGTCTGAGGGATCGCCCCAAGAGCCTTTCCACAAGCCGATCCGGCTCCATGGGCAGGCCACACCTGAATGTAGTCGTCGAGCTTTAAAAATTCCTGGACAGAGCTGTACAGCCGCCGCGCCGAGGGTTCCATGACGCCAACTACGCCTGCGGCCGATTCCAACAGGTCGGGTCGACCAAGGTCGCCAACAAACACAAAATCGCCGCTCAACAAGCCCATCGGACGATCCGCTCCACCTCCTTGGTCGGTGACGAGGAAGGCGACGTGCTCTGGCGTATGGCCTGGCGAGTGAATCACGGTAAATTTGATGTTGCCCATGGAGAAGGTATCTCCGTGCTTCACGAGCTCGTAATTGTACGAAGACCCCACGAGCCATTCGTATTTCCAGTCCGCATCACCCTCATCGGACGCGTACACTTTGACGCCCCGTTCAGCAAATTCCCGAAGTCCGGAGAGATAGTCCGCATGAATATGCGTGTCTACGGCAGCCGTAATTTTGAGCCCTTCTTTCTCAGCAATTTCGAGGTAGGTATCAATATCCCTTTCCGGGTCCACAATGATGGCTTCGCCCGTTTTTTGGCAGCCAATAAGGTAGGCGTATTGGGCCAGCTTGGTGTCCCCAATTTGTCGAAATAACATGTGTTTCTGAGCTTTTTAGTGAGGTAACTTAGATCGAAGCACGCCGTAGGTAAACGTACCAGCAACGGCGGAAAGAATAGCCACGGTCATTACGGTAATGCCGTTGCCTACGAGGGCAAACATAGGCCCGGGGCAAGCTCCGGTAAGCGCCCATCCTAAACCAAAGATGGTTCCACCCATCCAATAACGGGTGCCGCTACCCATTTCTTTCGGGGGTATAGTAATTACCTCACCGTCCAAATCTCGTTTGTTGGTTCGCTTAATCCACTGAACAGAAAGCAGGGCTACGACGACGGCGCTCCCAATAATGCCGTACATGTGGAAAGACTGGAACCGAAACATTTCCTGTATTCTAAACCAGGAAATAACTTCTGATTTCGTAAACACGATTCCAAAATACACGCCGATCAATAGATATGGCAGCAAATGGAAGAGTCCCTGTGGTTTTTTCGAGTTCATAACGCGCTCACAGGATTAATGGTAGAAGAAAAAAGGTCGCTATCAACCCTCCGGCAAAAAAGCCGATGACGGCAAGGAGGGAAGGCAATTGCAAGTTGGCGAGGCCAGAAATGGCGTGCCCGGACGTGCATCCTCCAGCATAACGAGTACCAAAACCAACCAAAAAGCCGCCCAAAACGATGAATATGAGGCCAGGGCCGCTGCTTAGGTTTTCCCAAGAAAAAAGTTCTGACGGAACGAGTCCGCTAAAATCGGTGATTCCGAGGGCTAAAAGATCGATACGCGTTGCCTCGGAGATCGCAATGGGATCAGAGTTACCAAGCCAATTCGTGCCAATCCAACCTCCAATTACAATTCCAAAAAGCAAGGTTAAATTCCACAGACCGCTTTTCCAGTCATATTGGAAGAATTCAACTTTGGTCGGAAGCATCGCACACATGTGGCGCAAGTTTTCGGAGATGCCGAATTGTTTACCGCCCAAAAGCAGTAAAGCGGGGACGACGATACCAATTAGTGGCCCCGCGACGTACCAAGGCCAAGGTTGGGAAATGAATTCAATCATACATATCCTGTTTATTTTTGACCATGTACTTACTTGTCATAACAAGTGTTTCCGGTGGTGGGATAAGAAAATAGTGGTGTCTAATCTTCGTTGAGCCGAACGTCCTTGGCGAGCAGTTGTAACTTGGTGCGCCCGTTGAAGGTATTTTCCTGAATTGTAAACAATAAGTCAAGGGATTTCCCCCTTTCTTGGCTTTCTGCCACCATGTCTAGGTGTTTTCCAAGTCCAAAGCCAATGACATCACGGGCTGGTTCGCCTGCCGCATGTTTTCGAACAGAAAACTTCAAGTGGGAGCGATCCCGCCCAACGGTGGCAACGGGACCGACTACTTCGAGGCGCTGGGACCAAAAGATGGGCTCCGGATTGTCAGCTCCAAAGGGTTCAAATTGTTTTAGGACCGCCCAAAAGCGCTTGTCTAGGGTAGATAGATCCATGGCGGAATCGACGTCTATAACCGGCTCCAGAATATCGGGCGTCACCAACCCTGCCACCGCTTGATCAAAGCGCTCGATAAATGCCTCCACATTGCTGGGAAGAAGGGTCACTCCAGCGGCATAGTCGTGACCACCGAACTCGACCAATAGGTCGCTACACGATTGAAGGGCTTGGTGAATGTTAATCCCGTTGATGGAACGCGCACTCCCTTTGACCAGATCGCCGGAATTAGCCAGCATGATGGCCGGTCGGAAATGGCGATCCACCAACCGGCTCGCAACGATCCCGATAACCCCCAAGTGCCATTCGGGGTGATGCAGGACAACGGTGTGCCGTTGTCCTTTCGCCAGAAGCAAATCGGCCATTTTAAACGCTTCATCCTGCGTCTGGCGATCCAGCGCGCGCCGTTCTTCATTGAGGCGTTCAAGTTGGCGCGCCCGCGCAACGGCCTCTAGTTCGGTTTCCGATAGGAGCAAGGTAACGGCGCGCGCGGCATCACCCAGTCGGCCCGCCGCATTAATTCGCGGCCCGAGATTAAAAACAATGGTACGTGTGTCGCAATCACTAAGCCGGGCCTCCGCCTGCTCGGCCAACATTTTGAGGCCAATGCGTGGATTGGAACGCAGTTTTAGTATCCCCTCTCGCAGTAAAATTCGATTTTCTCCCCGCAAAGAGACCACATCACTAGCGGTTGCGATGGCCACAAGATCCAAATACTGGTAGAGCTCATTTGGGTCCTTTCCGAGGGCCGTTTGTACAGCCTGCGCCAACTTCATGGTCACTGCGCATCCACACAACTCCTTAAACGGATACGGGCAATCACTTCGTTTGGCGTCCAAGACGGCTACGGCAACAGGTAATTCCTGGGCGGGGGTATGGTGGTCACAAATGACTAGGTCCATGCCTAGCGACCGAGCAAAAACCGCTTCGTGGACGGACGTTACGCCGCAGTCAAGGGCAATGACCAGGTCGGCCCCCATCTCCTTGACATCTTGCAAACCCATTTCACTCAATCCATAGCCGTGTTTGAACCGGTCTGGGATAAAAAAGTGTACGTCGGCGCCGAGCCCTGTCAAAAAGTGAGTTAAAAGGGCCGTCGATGTGGTGCCATCCACATCATAGTCCCCATAGACCACGATGCGATCAGCATTGTTGAGGGCCTCTACAATCCTCTTGACCGCTAAATCCATGTCCACCATGAGGAAAGGGTCGTGCAGTCGTTCGATTCCTGATCTGAAAAAGTCCTTAGCTCCCTCCAAAGAGTCGATTCCACGAAGCGCCAGTGCCCTAGCAAGGGGCTGCGGTAAGTCGTTTAGGGCCCCTTGAAGCTCTTCTACTATCGTTTCCGATTCCAACCGTTTAATCTGCCAGCGCTTATTACTCATGCTCTCCTGATTTAAAAGAGTAATATAACGGCGTTTAACTCCCCGGCGCTGTTTAACTATTGCCAATTATTATCCGATACAGATGGTAACCGACACTAATAACTCCTGCATAAGTCACCTTGTCACGCATCTTCAAGTATCACGGACACACGTGGACCCTGCTTTTCGTTGGGGTTATGATGCCCATTGTCGCATCGGCAATCATTATGATAGCCCGAATGTGCAGGCCAAGCGCGAATTGGCGCACCTTGAAGCGTCTACCACTTTAGCCGCAAACGTACTCATAAGTCTTTTAGAAGACACGTCGGCCGGGTCCGATTCTATTCGGTTGAAACAGACGCTGGAATTAGGTAAAGGGCTCAAGAATCTAACCTATTTGGTCTTTACCAGTTCAGAAGGTAGGTCCTTAGGCGGAATCAATGAAGCGGGGGCCGTTCGGCTCGGATACGATGACCCCTTTCTGTCCCCAACGGGCGTTGGCGATGGTGGCTTTGTCAGGGCAAGAATACAGTTTGCACTCACAGACACGACCATGGCTACGCTTCATCTCGGGATGACGGATGCGGCGTTCACGAGCAATATTCGAAAGAACAGACAGTTTTATCTATTGATCGGGTTTGTGCTGGTTTTGCTTTCGGTCGGAATATTTGTGTCGGTTCATCAAATCAACCAAACGGAAAGCCGTGTCTCCAAGCTGAGAAAGCTTCAACAGGACCTTTCACATCAAAAAGGAACCCTGGAGTCCAAAGTAAACGAGCAACAGAAGACCGAAGCTGAATTGAAAGAAAGTGAACAGCGGTATCGGTATCTGTTGGAAAACGCGATGGAGTCAGCCTTTGCCGATTTGGAGGCCTTAAATAAAAATTTGGAACGGCAAAAGGGTGCTCTTGAGATCGAAGTCGAGGAGCGTACCAAGGCGCAAATGTCGCTTGCCAAATATGCGGAAAGGCTTAAGGCCTTGAACGTAGTCGAGCGCTTGCTGGTATCAGAGGATTCATTAGACGCTGTTGTAGCAACCGCGCTAGAACAGGTGCAAAAACTCTTGGGATGCAACCGTGTCGAAATTCTGCAGGTCGCTTCTGAATCAAAAGAAATCAAGGTACTTGGATCGATCGGCGCGTCAATGCACGGTCTCCCAGATAATCATGGGTATCAATTATCGAGCATGAGGCAGACCACCGATGCTTGGCTCTATATCAAGGATCTACGGAACTTGAGCGATAAAACAGAGGCCGAGTCTCTACTCGTTAAGGAAGGATTGATTAGTTACGGTCGGGCCATGTTAACTATTGGGGATACGATCGTAGGAGCCATGATTGTTTCTGAAGATCAGCCGTCCGCCTTCTCGGAAGACGATATAACGTCTGTTCGGGACATTGCAGACCTGATTTCCATCGCGTTGGGACAACAAAAGCATCGGGAAGAGCAGGTGCGATACGAACAAGAGCTGATCACCGAGCGCGATCGAGCCGAAGAAATGGCCCGATTAAAGACGGCGTTTTTAGCCAATATGAGTCACGAAATTCGGACGCCGTTAAGCGGAATAATCGGGTTTGCTCAGGTTCTTCATGAGGAAGTGCACGATGAACTGAAAGAGTTTACCGGCCTGATTCAAGATGCATCCAACCGGCTATTGAACACCATCAACTCGGTTCTCGATCTATCGAAGCTAGAAGCCAACAAAGAATCCTTCCGGTTCGAAGAAGTAGATATATCATCGACGGTCCGAGAAAGCCTACACATTTTAACCTCGTTGGCCGTAAAAAAAGGAATCGAACTTAGAGTGCAGACTCAGCCGCGGTTGTATTGCAATCTGGATAAAAATGGCCTGCAGGGAATCGTGAATAACCTGGTTGGAAACGCCATAAAATTTACCGAGAAAGGTCACGTCGAAGTGAGCGTGAGCCGCGTCGAACATGAAGTTTGCCTCAAAGTCGAAGACACGGGCGTGGGTATTTCGGAAAAATTTATACCATTTCTGTTCGATGAATTCCGACAGGAGCACATGGACGCCGATCGGTCACACGAGGGCTCTGGTCTTGGGCTCGCCATTGCACATAAATTGATTGTGCGCCAATGAGGCAGAATAGAAGTCGATACCAAGCCCAAACAGGGCACGACCTTTACCGTTTTCTTCCCTTCTGCAACGGAAACGGTTCAGGACATCCCTAAGGCGAGAATGGTAAAAAAAGGACTGGCTGCCGCTGTTTGATCGGACTCCGGATGACCTATAACCATCGGCGAACCCGAAGGCAGTAGTCCGGAAAAGCGTGTGGGAAAAGGTGTAGCAAGATGGCCTCTTCAGGCTTGATTTGAAATCGCGTGATATATGCTACAAACGGTACAACCGTTAGGGTAGCGCCCACGTTTCCCAGGTGAATAGACCAACCCACGAGCACTATCATCATCCCGAGATACATCGGGTTACGGGTCAATCCATAGATCCCTGAAGTGACTAAGGCACTCGTTTTTCCCGGCGAATGAGGATTTACGGTGGTTGAACGCTTTCTAAAAGCGACGACCCCTGCGATCGCAATGCCGAGCCCAACAGCTGCTATAAAAAGGGCCAGAGAAGATTGCGATTTAATGTCGACGTGTAGGGCAGGAACCCATCGAGAAATTCCGACCTGCAAAAAAGCGATAAGGGCCCCGACGAGTGCGGGCGGCACCTTCAGTTGTAAGCGATCTACCATAAATCCTTTGACAAAATTATATGCGTGCCGGGCTGCGAGGACGTTGCCCCGGCTAACATGGCGTGCGCAATGCGTTCGGCAGGAACGGTTCGAACCGATTTTGGGGCTAGTTTGCCTATTTTTTGCATCCAACTTTCTGCATTTCGCTGGTCCAGGGGACGCTCGCCGCCAATAATCGACGGCCGAATGATAACCGTGGAGTCAAACCCCAATGCGGTAATACCGTCTTCCAACTCCCCCTTTATTCGGTTATAGAACACACTAGACTTCGCAT
>CALEEY010000145.1 GCA_937877085.1 uncultured Bacteroidota bacterium | reverse complement strand
GACGCAGCTGCCGCGAACAGAGCATATCGAAGCACCCAAGCACCCATTCCAACCACGAGCATCCATTTTATACCCAAACGGCGAAAGAAAAACGGCATGGCCAGCATAAACAGGAGTTCTGACATCTGTCCGAAAGACATCTTGAAAGCCACGTTTGAAAGGTGGATGTCGTTGGCAAAAATGGGGGCAAAATTATAATAGGCCGCCAGCGGAATACAGATCAGGAAGGATGAAAGGATAAAAACGTTGAATGAACGACTATTTAGCTGAGCAAGCGCATCTAGGCCCAGAATTTCGCGTGCTGTAATCTTGCCCTTGCCAGCCGCTGGAGGCGGCGTGTGTGGGAGGGAAAAACTAAAAAGTCCCATCAAAACCGATGCTCCACCCGCGACATAAAACGGAATGGCGGTAGTTTCTGCTTTTAATCCAAGGCTGACTAGCACTCCTGCAACAATCCAACCAATGGTTCCGAACACGCGGATCAACGGAAACTGCTTTTCTTGGTCCGTAATATTATGGAAAGCGAGCGTGTTGGTCAGTCCAATGGTCGGCATATAACAGAGCATGTGGATGGCCAATAGCACAATAAAGACCACTGGCGATCCCGCATTAAACGGAGCCGCGATAATGGCCACCCCGCCCAACAGGTGCATAACACCCAGAACTTTTTCTACGTTAAAGTATCGATCGGCAATCATCCCCAGGAAAAAAGGCGAAATCACGGCCGCTAATGGGCCCACCGTGTACGCCCAGTGCGAAATGTCCCGCATTCCGTTTTCGCCCATGAAAATCCCGACCGTCACATACCAAGCTCCCCAGATAAAAAACTGGAGAAACATCATGACGGACAACCTGGCGCTGAGAGCTTTTTGATTCATGAGTAAATATGAATGGGTGAGAGATCGTCCTATTTAATGAAAGTATAGCTGTACTTCAACAACAACGTGCGTTGACTTAATCGTGGGGCAACGGGGTCTTTTTCAAACCGGTCGGTGTGGACCCCCTCATTGAAAACGAGATAGAAGTCATTTCCTTCTCTTGGATTGTACCGCAAGCGGAAATTACCTAGGGCGAAATTGGCATCGGAGCTGTATTGAACAAAGCTGGAAAAAGAAAACGCTCGATTTAGGGTCAGGCCTACTTTAAGGCGCATGGTGTGGGCTTCAAAAGTCTCCATTCGATCGGGAAAATCCACATGGTCGAACTGATAGGTGCCTCCCAATTCCACAACCTTGGACAGATTCCATTTTGGGGAGGTATTTACTGTGAACCGATTTCCGTCAAAAAACTGGCCGAGGATTACAAAATTGGTAGATGTAATCGGTTTTGTCTCCCAAGTCGTTGCCTTGAGTTGCACCTCATTGTAGGTGTATCGGTCAACTGGAATGTCGATGGCGTCTGATAATTCAAAGGCTTCCTCCAGATCTTCAGTCCATCGACTCGCTTTCAATTCCAACGTAAAATCGGACCAAGATTGAAGGGTAACCTTGGTAGTCGATTCACGTGTTTGCAACAGGCGGCTTGAATTTCCGACATACATATCAGAATAGACGACTCCTTCGATCCGTTTTAATCGTTCTCCCTCTTTTCCTAAGCGTCCCCAGCCGGCATCTACCTTTAATTCCGAGTAATCCTCCCGCATTTCGAACCCCATGTCCGGTCGATAGTCGATACCGGCTCGGTTCGCTTCCAAGGAGTAACGGAATCCTTCGGTTGCCTCTCGTCGGAGGTGTGCTCTTAGTCTCATGGCGTCGAATCCATTCTCGACTTCCTCATCAAACGTGTGGACAGCGGCCAAAGAAAGGTATTCTTGACCTTTTAGCCGGAAAATGCCATCGAGGCCAATACCCACGTTGCTTCCGCCATCTTCGCCGATCCTCGTAGTGGCAATACCGCCCGCAAATGAATTGGAGTTTAACACCTGCCGCCGAAGTCGGACGACCCCAAAGTTTTCTGCTGGTAAACCGTTTTGGCGGCCCGATTGCATGTTAAGGGCACCCACATCCCACCGACCAACGCGCCCAACGACCTTCGCACCAGCCAAAAGGGGCACCATTTCTTCGTCGTTTATCCCAATCTGGCGCGTATAAAAAAGCCGGTTACTTTGGCCGAAATTGAGTTCGAAATTGGAAGCTCGTTCTTGAAAAAACAGGCGTTGTTCTGGGAAAAACAGGGAAAAGCGGGTGAGATTAACTTGTTGGTCGTCTGCTTCGACCTGTGCAAAATCGGTGTTTGCCGTAAGGTCTAGGGTAAGATTACTGCTGAGTCCGACTTTAACATCTAAACCGACATCAAACGTAGGCCCCGACTCGAATTCGTAGGCCGTTTCAGCCTCGTTTAACGAACTACTGCGACTGGAGCCGGCTAAAACATACGGGGTAATGTAGGTGGCCAGTTTAGGTTGAATCTTTTCAAAGACCACTTCTTGGGCCACAGAGGGCTTAAAAAAGCTAAAAAAGCCCCAATTCTTACGCCGTTCTGGGTAGACGTGCATCTCATTGAATCGGGCGAGATAACGATAGACTCCCAACCCCATTTTGGTGATGTCATCCTCTGTATTGAAACGTAAGCTGGAAAGAGGTATGCGGACTTCAGCTTCCCACCCGCGCTCTGAAATGCTCGTTTCAGCGTCCCAAAAAGCATTCCACGATAAATTAAACGGGGCTTCTCCTTGGGCATCGTTATTCACGGCGACGTCAATGCGCACACCGGCAGCAGAAACGATAAACAGAAGTGTGTTTTCTTTGTCGTTGAACGTATCCAGCATGAGGGCCACTTGGTCAAAGTTGGCCGTCCAGTTATCTCGTTTAAAGGTTGTCTGAGCTATTTTATCCGGCTCGGTGTCAAAACACAC
>CALEEY010000144.1 GCA_937877085.1 uncultured Bacteroidota bacterium | reverse complement strand
AATCTTCGCCCCGAAGTTTCACTATCTCAACGGCAAGTACATCATCGTCTATGGCTGCAACTGGAGCATGCCGAACCACGACTGGGGCGTGGGTATCGCCGTGGCCGACAATCCCAAAGGGCCATATCGCGAGACCTCGCCCGACAAGCCGATTTGCCCCGGCTTCGATGCGCAAATCTTCCGTGACGATGATGGTCAGTTGTATCTCATCCGTAACAACGGCATTCTGGCGAAACTCAAACCCGACCTGAGCGGACTCGATGGCGAAGCAAAAGTCCTTATTCCGGAGAACTATCCGTTCGTCGGCTACGAAGGCTCCGCCTTGATCAAGCGTGGCGATACGTATTACGTGATGGGCAACGAACATTTGTTGCGTCCCGACGGCCCGCTGAATCCCACGATGGTTGCCAGCTCGAAAAATATTTTCGGCCCCTACGGCAAACGATATGTTCTCCTAAGCGATGCCCGAGGACACTCCCGCCCGTTCCAGGACGAGAACGGCAAGTGGTGGACCGCGCTATGGACTTGGAGCGGAGACTTCTCTCACCAGTTCGGGATCACCGGCATCGACTTTGCCGCCGACGGCACCATTTTCCCTACCGGCGAGGTTATTCAAAAATAAGGCAAAGTTAAGGGTAGTGCAGAAGGGGTTGGAATGAGCCGCAAATAGGGGCGAAGAGGAACCAGCCACGAACAGAATATGTGTGGCGGAATGTCTTTCGTGTGGCCGTCACTTAGGTCCTGTTGCTCCGCAGATTTCACAGATGGAAAGCTGCCTTGGCCAGAACCCTTCGACACTCCTATGGCGATCTCTTCTCTTCCAGAAATTCCTCTGAAAGAAGATCAGGCCGGGCGAACGCTGCCCGGCGACCTGATGGGGTTGAGGTCTGCAACGGAGAACGTTTACTCCATTCCGCTACTTAAGTTGGCGATCCTAGGGCTGCTTTTTTGTATCCAAGGGGGAGCCAGTGCCTTGCGAAGACCGAACCGCTTCCATCAGTGTCGCCGGGGTGTCCGAACGGAAGGGCGTGACCGGCAAGTCGTCGGAAGAAAAGAGATTGCACACCGGATTGTCAGCCCAGGCGTAACGCACCGCAGTGGGTGCTGCCACCTCCGGGCAGCTCACCACCACTTGGTTGTCTCCGACCACGGTTCCCGTGGCCCAATGCCAAACTTTGTCGGCCCCGCAGAGGGCAAAGCCATTGGCTTCATCCACGCCAAAGGGCCGCAGTTTGCTGCCGAAACAATCAAGGGTGACCGTGGCTTTGTTGCCTTCGATGGTCAGCATTTTGAATTCGGGACTGCGATAAGGCAGGGTCATGCCGTAATCCTTGACCAACGCCAAGCGCACCAGACGAGCCGCTACAGCCTGCTTGTTTCTCGGATGGATGTCGTTGCCTTCACCAACGTCGATGATGACGGCTTGCCCGGTATTCTTTAATTGCATCGTATTCGTCTGTGCCTCCCGCAGTTGCGCCCAGTTACTTTCGCCGGGAGTAGGCTTGACGGGCATAAAATTGGCCAGTTGCACCCAATAGAACGGAAAATCACCCTGTCCCCATTCCTTACGCCACTGCTCGATCAACAAAGGGAACAAATTGGCATATTCGGCTGCCCGTCCCGCATTTCCCTCACCTTGATACCAGATGACACCCTTGATGCCGTAACCAATCGTTGGGTTGAGAACGCCGGCAAAGATATTGCCGACGCGGTTTTGCCCGGTGAGCCATTTCTCGGGTGGTTGAGGGGCGGGCGGCAGACGTTTCTTCGCTGCCTTGGCCTTTTCCACGGCAACCTTCCACTGGGTCATGGCTTGCTCGTACTCGAGCTGGGCCTTTCCAGACGCTATGTCGGCCTCTCGTTTGACTGCGGATTCCATCAACGGCTGGAAACGTGGATCCTGTTCCAGTGTTGTGCGACGCACCCAAGCCTCGGCGGTGGACCCGCCCCATGAGTTGTCGATCAAGCCGACCGGCACATTGAGGATTTCGTGGAGATAACGCCCGTAAAGAAAACCCACGGCACTGAACTTTCTAGCGGATTCGGGGGTGGAAGCGGCCCATTCGCCCTTGAAATTGTCCTGCAATTCTTGCGTGCCGACATTCGGAACAATGATCAATCTGAGATTTGGCAGTTTGGACGCTGCCGCTTCTATATCACCATTCGTAGCCTGGCCCAGAGTCCATCTCATATTCGACTGACCGGAGCACATCCACACTTCTCCAATCAGGACGTCCTGCAGTTCGCGTTGGGTTGAACCCATGACCGTGAGCGTCTGCGGGGTGGCGTTCGCCGGCAGCGGCGCCAATTTCACTGTCCATCTGCCGTCGGCTCCAGCGGTGGCGGAATAGCTTTGGCCAGCAAAAGAAACGGTGACGTTCGTCCCCGGCGTGTCCCAACCCCAGATCGGGTTGGCCTGATTTTGCTGAAGCACCATGTGGTCGCCAATGATGGCGGGTAGTTTCAATTCCGCATGCGATACCAGGGGAATTACGAGACTAATGGTTAGAAGTGATAGTAGTTTTTTCATTTTGTTTTTACCTCGTTTTATTGTTTGATGAGTCAAAGGTGTTTGCCGCTCAAGACAGGGGTTGTCTTCAATGTCTTTCCCGTAGCCTCTTGCAACTCTCTTGAGAAATCCCTGCCGCCCAGATTGATCGCGGAATCGACGTTTTGTGGGACATAGTTCATCGCGGTCTCAGGGCTCGGATCGGTAATTTGTGTTTTCTTAATGTTGGTCGCTCCCTGGCTACTTTTTTTAGTCTCGGGTGAGGCAATGCCGTATGAGGACCGAACCGCTTCCATCAGTGTCGCCGGGGTGTCCGAACGGAAGGGGCTTGCCGGCAAGTCTAGGTCATTGAACAAAGTGGCTGTGGGGGAGTTGGACCACGCATAACGCACGGCAGTCGGCTCCGGAACAGTCGCGCATGAAATCGAGACCCGCTCCTTGTCGATAATTCGGACCTCGGCAGGCATCCATTGACCGCCGTCACCGCGGACTTCAAACCCGGTCAGCTCACCGCGGTTCTTCAGTCCGCCGCCCACATGATCAAAGGTGAGCAGGAGCTCCTTGCCTTGGCGCGCCGAAGACTTGAAGACGGGGCCCGAGCACTCAAGGTTCTCCCCGTAGACCTTAGCCCGCGCGATCAGGCCCAACCGGGTGCCGATAAAATACTTATTGGCAGGGTGCAGATTCTTCGAGTCGCCCTCATCAAAGGTGAACGCCGTGTAGACGTTGGGCAAAACAGCCGAACAGAGCTGCTGGACTTCGCGGATGAATGCCCAGGATTCGGGAGGGTACTGCCCATCAAAGGCTGGCAACTGGACCAAGAGCACCGGCAGGTTCTGCCCCCACATGGAACGCCACATACGAATCATGGCCGGGAGACTCTTATAGTAGCCCATATACTTAGCCGCGTTGTCTGCATTGGATTCCCCTTGGTACCAGAAAGCCCCGCAGATCGGGAATGGATGAACCGGGGCGACCATGCCGTTGTACAGTCCGCTGGCAAGGCGCGCGCCGGAGCAACTCGCGGTCAACTCTTCATCGGTGAAGATGGATTTGAGCACATCTTGAGACATCCACTGTTCGACCTGACTGCCTGCTTTGATGATATAGACCAACCCGATGGGTATTTTCTGGCTGACGTGGACCGCCTGGCCGAAGTAGTAGCCTACGGCCGAGTTACCACGGCTTGTCCCCGCAATGGACTTCCAATTGAGCGAGGCATCGGAGGCGTCGTTGGGCAGCGGGGTTTCACGATGCAGGGTAGGCATGGCGACGGTACGTAACTGGGGATAATCGCTATCGAGAAGCTCCTTGCGCCG
>CALEEY010000143.1 GCA_937877085.1 uncultured Bacteroidota bacterium | reverse complement strand
CACCGTCTGCAATCAGTCCCGCAGGTATGGCGTGCCGCGTCTTGCGAACGTTTACCGCGCCAAAATAGACGGCAATCACGTAAAACGTGGTTTCGCTTGAACCGTACATAGTTGCAACCATTTTAACCAAGATCGAGTCTTCGCCAAATTGTTGAATCATGTCCAGAACAATGGCCGCCGAGCCAGAACCAGTAAGTGGCCTGATTATCATCATTGGTAGTACTTCTGGGGGGACTCCTATCAAGGAAAATAGAGGCCGAATGCCATCGACCATAAAATCCATGGCCCCGGAAGCGCGAAACATCCCTATCGCAAAAAGGATAGCCACCAAATATGGGATGATGGTGACCGCGACCTTAAACCCATCCTTTGCTCCAAGGATGAATTCCTCGTAGACCGCTACCTTTTTAAACAGGCCGTATAGCGGAAAACCTACGATTAAGACGGGCAGCACAAATGCTGAAATTATTTCAAGTACCATTCGAGTCGTTTCCATAATAACCTCAGTTTGTTTGTAGTGGCTGAGGAGGGGAATCGGCCGATTTAACCTGATATCGTTTCATTTTACTGAGAAATTTTGCAGATAAAATGGCAACCGCCAAAGAGATGGCGGTCACAATAAGGATGGCAAAAATCAATTCATTGATTTGGAGACCCATGAGCGCAACCAGCAACACGGGAGGCACCAGTTGCACAGAAGCCGTGTTCATGGCGAGCAACATGACCATGGAATTAGTAGCCGTATCCGGATCCGGATTAAGCGTCTGCAATTCCTCCATCGCCTTAATTCCAAGCGGAGTGGCCGCGTTTCCGAGCCCTAACATATTGGCAGTTAGATTTAACACGATCAAGCCCAACGCCGGGTGGTCTTTTGGAATTTCAGGAAAGAGCGGCCTTAGAAGCGGCTGCGTAAATCGAACGACTGAGTTAATAAGGCCCGATGCTTCCGCAATCTTTAGCAATCCCATCCAGAGTGCTATCACGCCAATGAGTCCTAAAGCCAGTGAAACAGCTGTTTCGGCCATAGTAATCGCAGCCGCAGCAATGGCGTGCATTTTTACGAATCGGACGGGGCGAAACGTTACCGATGCCGAAGCGGAATACGGAGAACTGCCATTTAAAGAAGCCGAACGGGCTAACAATAAAGTCCCCCGCATGTCGTTGTCCCGATCCGAGGTTTCTAGTCGGATAGTGGACCACGGTTCTGGAACGGAAGCATCTTCGGCAAAACGAAGTTGCAATCCATCGACGCTGCGAATAATTACGCCAGGAAACGTTGAATCTGGAGCCGTAGTGCTACGGTATTCCGTTTTATACCGAGTAGGGTCTATGTGGACTACCACATTCTGGCGACGTTGATCGGTTTCGAAGGGCGTATCAGAAGTTAAGCCTATTTCAAATGCGAGTCCGTTTCGATAGGTATCTCTCGAAAGATCCC
>CALEEY010000142.1 GCA_937877085.1 uncultured Bacteroidota bacterium | reverse complement strand
GGGGTAACTGGGGTGAGGCGACCTCCGTGTACCGGCTCATTAAATCTGACAAGACGGCAAATACATCCTTATTTAGTATTTCGGTGGCCTTAGAAGCGTCAGCGTACTCAATAGTGGTCTCCGAGCCCTTTGCGCGGACGGTCAGATACGGATTACGACCAAGGAAGGAATACCGCGCCAGTTTTTCGCCGCCTTCCACCGATTCAAGCAGAAAAGGTGATTTGGCATCGTGTCGAAGTTGAAAAAACGCGCTCACCGGCGTCAAAAGATCGGCGCCAAGACGACGGAAGACAGGAATGACCAGCCGGTTCGCACCACCAGCCCGTGCTCGTTCAACTTGTGTTTGGAATTCGGAAAAAGTCTGCACTGTAAAAGTTGTTGCAAAAACGAGAGTTACAAAAAAAAAGCCCGTCACTTGATGTAACGGGCAGCGCAAATTCAATTATCTGGAAATCGATTAGAATTACAGCACGTGCCCGTCACCGAGGTGCCACCACCAACTGTTCTGAGCGCTTGTATGTTCGATTCTGATTTTCATCTTGGTCAAATATAATTCGAGAAGGGAGAAGGGACAACTATTTTGCGGCAGATCAAGTGATCGATGTGATCGAAACGGGAAAAAAATAAGGGATTTAGTTTTATTCTTGGCGTGGTGGCTTAATCGGGAGACCTTCAAACTGCGGGTCGTTGCGAGGTATCACGGAAAGGGTTCGATGTGCCAGTTCAATATTGGGATGCTCTCTGAAAGCGTCTAAAATCATCAAGGTTAACGCGTGCTCAGACCCACGACGTTTCCGGGCTTCACAAAGGTAACGAAGGGTCAATTCCACTCCATTTTGATCAATATTAACGTAAACAAACGGTGTGAGGATCGAATAGTGAATGAGAAACTCTCTGGAGATTACTCGAAGTTCCTCCCGTGCCTGTTGTTCAATAATCACCGCCGATTCTTCGGCATACTTCTGCATAATATCCCGTGCAGCCTTCCAATCTGACCGGAACGTGACAACCAGTGGCATTTCATTCCAGATAAATCTGAACGAACGGGTATAATTGTAAAGAGCGAACTCAAACAGCCAGCTATTGGGAAAATGGACAATCCGTCCAGTACTCTGATCTGCATTCACCCATCCGCCATCTTCCATCAAAGACGTTCGAAGTACGCGAACGTCAATTACGTCTCCACGCACCCCATTAACCTCTATCCGATCGCCTAACTTAAAAGTGGAATACACGGCAATTCGAGCCCATCCAGCAACGGAGAGTAATACCTCCCGCAAAGCGATTGCCATACCCGCCCCAATGACGGTAAGCAACGTGATAAAGTCTCCAAATCCCGGAGACCAAACTAGGATCGTGGTAACAATAGTAAAAAAAATGGCTACCCGTCGCGCCGATTTTGTCGAGCGATAGACCTTTTCTGGATCATCAAAGTAGCCACGGGCAAATCGACTACTAAGCTTGGCTAAAATGAGAGCGAGGACGACTACGCCGGCCGTTATGACAATGTCAGTCGAGAACTCACTTTGAAAAAAATCTTCCATGGGGGGGTGTGATCACTTAGGTAGTCGCAAAGTATGAAAGAATGTAAAAAGTTGGACTTCTTTTCATTGGATCATTCATAGGGATTTATTTGTATGTCCTATATGGCAACGCTTCGCGGGCCCGCGAAGCAGCCTGTTAATCTTAAAGTTCATTCGGTCGATTACAGCAGTAATCAATCAAATATTTAATTAGCTCATGAATCTTCGTATTTCCCTTTTGCCGCTTCTTCTCTTCGGTCTGCTCATGGCTCAGTCGGAACCGGCAACAACCATCCCGGCCGACGAATGTGCATTCACAAAGGAAATTCCGGAAGTACAGGACTATATGAAACTGGTCACGATGACCGATCCATATCGTGGGAATATGGACGCAAAAGTGACCGTAATTGAATATTTCGACCCCAATTGTCCACATTGCAAATCGCTGCACCCCATTATGAAGGATGTAGTCGCTGCCACCGGAAAATCAGCTCGCTTTT
This sequence comes from uncultured Bacteroidota bacterium, assembly GCA_937877085.1. Taxonomy (GTDB): domain Bacteria; phylum Bacteroidota; class Rhodothermia; order Rhodothermales; family UBA10348; genus UBA10348. Next base: position 12,639 of record CALEEY010000142.1, on the reverse strand, counting down.
TTATGATTCCGTTTGTGCTGTGGCCCTATTCCGTCCCTCAGGCAGAGGCTCTTTTTGTAGCGGCGCAGGACGGCAAATATTTTGAGATGTTAGATGCTCAATATGCCAATCAAAAAGCGGGCGGATTGTCATTGGACGAGTTGACTGCCCTAGCGAAGGACATTGGCCTGGATCCCGTACAGTTCAAGGTTAGAATGGAGAAAGCGCAGAACAGACCGGGCATTTTGGCTCGCAGGCAGCAAATTTCAGATCTTGGTGTTCGCGGAACGCCGGCAGTAATGATCAACGGCAAGTTTGTGGATGGTGGTTCGAAGTCGTTGACGTGTATCACCGAGTTGATCAAAAAGGAAGCGGCAAAAATAAAACAGGGCTAAGCCAGCTATCTTTCCACAATAGGTGATTTTAGGGTCGTGTGATTTGTAGTTTCAGTAAGTCCAAGCGAAGGGGTCCGTGCGACTGCTTGATTGGGCACTACTTCAAATCATTTTCTACCCGTACTTGTCGATGCCCAACGGTAATGCTGCGCCTGTTTTCGATGCCATTCTGGCCCAAAAGTCCATCAACACGATTCGTTTTTTAGCCGTCGATGCGGTTCAAAAGGCTAATTCTGGACATCCAGGGATGCCCATGGGCGCCGCGCCTATGGCATATGTAACGTGGCAAAACCATCTTTCCGTGGACCCCAGTTCGCCTTCTTGGCCCAATCGGGACCGATTTGTCCTTTCTGCCGGCCACGGTTCCATGCTTCTATACAGCCTGCTGCACCTGTCTGGGTTTGATCTTACGATTGATGACCTTAAAAATTTCCGACAGCTAGGAAGCCGAACACCAGGCCATCCCGAAAACTTTCATACCCCGGGCATTGAGACGACGACCGGCCCACTCGGTCAAGGATTTGCCAACGGCGTTGGAATGGCCATTGCGGAATCTCACCTATCGGCGACGTTCAATAAGCCTGGATTTGACGTAGTAGATCACTTCACGTTCGCCATTGTTTCCGATGGGGACTTAATGGAAGGTATTTCGCATGAAGCCGCGTCCCTAGCCGGGCATCTGAAGTTAGGGAAGCTGATTTATCTTTATGATGACAATAAAATCAGCATTGACGGCTCAACCGATCTTTCGTTTACAGAAGATGTGACGGGTCGATTTGTCGCCTACGGGTGGCAGGTATTGGACGTTAAGGATGGGAACGACGTTGAAGGTATTCAAGCGGCCATCGAGCAGGGCAAAGCGGAGACCCACAAACCCACATTGATTCGGGTTCGGACCGTTATTGGTTATGGAAGTCCGAACAAAGGTGGAACGGCTGGATCCCATGGTTCACCCTTGGGACATGCAGAAATTGCATTGACCAAGGATGCGTTGGGATGGCCTCACGAACCCACATTCCTCGTTCCTTCTGATGTTCAGCGTCATATGGGAACGATTGCAGCCCGAGGAGCGCAAAAAAAGAAAGCATGGGACCGCATGATGTTGGACTATGCCGAGACGTATCCGCAACTGGAAGAGTCGTGGAATAAGTGGAACCGGGGGCACCTACCAGCCAATTTGATTGATTTGCTTCCAGCCTTTGAACAGGGCTCGTCGTTGGCTACCAGGGCAGCGAGCGGGAAGGTTTTGGCCGCCATTTCCAAAGACGTGCCTTTCTTGGTTGGAGGCTCCGCGGACCTGACGGGCTCTAATTTGACCAATATTCCTGGTCGAAAAGACTATCAAGCGGCATCTCCTGAGGGGGGATATTTCTTCTTTGGGGTTCGTGAACACGCCATGGCATCCATATGCAACGGAATGGAATTACATGGGGGTCTCCGGACCTACTGCGGTACGTTTTTGGTGTTCAGCGATTATATGCGGCCCTCTATTCGTCTCAGTGCATTGATGAAACTAGGGGTAACCTATGTGTTGACGCACGACTCTATAGGTCTGGGTGAAGATGGACCAACCCACCAGCCCATTGAACATTTCATGGCGCTTCGAGCCATCCCCAACTGTTCGTTCTATCGTCCTGCGGATGGTCCGGAAACGGCGGCTTCTTGGGTGTGTGCACTCGAAAACACGTCTGGGCCTTCTCTTTTAGCCCTTTCCCGTCAAAATTTGCCGACCATGAACGCGGATGTCCCTTTCGTAACAGCCATGGTTAAAAAGGGAGCGTATGTGGTTCGAAAAGCAGGGGGAAAGACGGCTGCTCTGATTTTGGCAACTGGCAGCGAGGTGGAGATTGCCATTGAGGCTGCTGGAATCCTGGCTTCTAAAGGGATCCAAGCCTCGGTCGTATCGATGCCATGTTGGGAAAACTTTGAAGCCCAAGATAAAAAGTATCGAGAATCGGTTCTGCCCAGTGATGTGAAAGTACGGGTTTCGGTTGAAGCCGGAATAACGTTTGGTTGGGAGCGCTACGTTGGGCCAACGGGTAAATCGATTGGAATCGACACCTTTGGGGCTTCTGGACCCGCGCCGGAGCTCTACAAACATTTTGGGTTGACGGCTGAAAACGTTGCCGACGCGGTTTTGAGTCAGTTTTAATCGAGAGGAAGGGGGCTTCGTCACGAGCGAGGGCCTTGAGAGGGCTATCCAAATCGGTGTGCCGAATAAAATAATTTGAAGGGGAAAAGAATGGCCAACTATACGAGACGATCGTTTTTGGAAGCGTCAGCCCTCGTGGGCGCAAGTAGCACGCTGTTCCCTGGAGTTTTGTATGCACAGTCGCAGGGCACCGACGAAATTACGGTTGAACAAATAGAAGCGGCTGAAAAAATAGCTGGCATTTCGTTCACTCCGGAAGAAAGGCAGCTCATGTTGCAAAATCTAGAACGGAATCGGACGAATTTTGGCAAATTGCATGCTTTGAAACTGCCCAATTCAGTGATTCCTTCGTTTGTATTCGACCCTCAAATAGGGGGCGTAAAAGCCGCCCGAATGGACGCAAAGGAACCGAATACGTGGCAACCTTCGCCTATTGAACGACCCAGTTCAGATGTGGATCTGGCCTTTATGACCGTGCCGGAATTGTCCTCTCTGCTCAAGGCGCGCAAGGTCACATCGTTGGAGTTGACCAAGCTTTATTTAGCTCGATTAAAACAGTATGACAGCGTTCTACACGCCGTGGTTTCGCTTACGGAAGAGCGAGCACTCCGTCAGGCGAAAGCGGCAGACGCCGAGTTGGATGCCGGTTATTGGCGGGGTCCACTTCACGGAATTCCGTGGGGAGCAAAGGATCTTCTGGCGGTGAAGGGTTATCTAACTACTTGGGGTGCAAAACCTTACAAAGACCAGTCGTTTGATTACGACGCAGAGGTGGTGCGCCGTTTAGACGACGCTGGCGCCGTACTAATCGCCAAGTTGACACTTGGAGCCCTGGCTCAAGGGGACGTATGGTTCGGCGAAAAAACGCGCAATCCGTGGAATCCAGATCAAGGATCCAGCGGGTCCTCGGCTGGCCCTGGTTCGGCCGTTTCCGCAGGATTGGTGGGATTTGCCATCGGTTCAGAAACGCTGGGATCCATCGTTTCTCCGTCTACGAGGAATGGGGTGACGGGACTTCGTCCGACGTTTGGCCGGGTTAGCCGGGTTGGAGCTATGACGCTTAGTTGGACCATGGATAAGTTAGGTCCCATGTGTCGAAGTGCGGCTTGTTGCGCCTTGGTGTTCCAGGCTATTCATGGAGCCGATTCCAAAGATCCCACGACGCTGACCACCTCGTTTACCTGGCCATCTAAAAAGTCAGCATTAGACCTGAGGGTTGGATATTTACTGGACACATTCCAGACAGAATATGATAACAAGGCGGCCGATGAGGCGGTTTTGGAAGAGCTCAGAAAGTCGGGAGTGGTGCTCCGCTCGGTTTCACTGCCCGATATGGACACGGGCATGATTTTATTTATGCTTTCTGTTGAAGCGTCCGCAGCTTTCGAAGATTTGACGTTATCTGGCCGGGCCAATGAGTTGGTAAGTCAGGGAGCGGGAGCATGGCCCAATTCTTTTAGATCCCATCGATTCGTGCCGGCCGTCGACTATGTCAACGCTAGTCGAGCTCGCACGTTGTTGATGCAAGAAATGGCCACTTTATTTGAATCATTGGATGTAATTGTCACGCCGACATTTCGTGGAAATGGGCTTGGAATCACCAATTTGACGGGTCATCCCAGCATTACGATTCCGAACGCGTTCAGACCAGTACCCGACAGCCCGAATCCGGCCCGTAGACAACCGGACAGCATTACCATTATCGGTCAGTTGTACCAAGATGAGGCGGTTTTAACGGTGGCTGATCTGATTCAGAGTCGAACCAACCATCATCGTCAAAGACCACCCATCGCATGAGCGAGGATACGTCGATTCATCCGGATGCCATGTCGTGGTTGAGCAGAGCTGGATTGTCTGCCACCGCTTTAAACGAAATGGGCGCCGAAAACGAGGTTGACGGGTCGTCGACGGGGGGGACCAACGCTCTTCTGAATCAACTGCGTAACTGGCATCCTCAAACCTTAAAACAGATCAGCACGCACGCTTTGGCCCTCGGCAAGGCCTCGGGCCAACCGCTGGTCATGATGAAATGGGTCGCCGATATTGAAATTAAACTCAAACTTCTGAGAGATCGGATCGGAATTTCGAGAAAAGCAGGAAATAGCGAACTGGTTCGCTCAACGGTCCTCGTAAAGCGCCCAAACGAGTGGGTTTCTTTAGGAAAATGGATTCCGGACATCTTGGACCGAGCAGCGGCATTTGACCCGATCCACGCTACTAAAAGTTCGGATGATGGTGCCCATTTGGAGCATACAGACGGTTCCGGCGTCGGTTTTTCGGCGCACAAGCAACGCTCGTTTGATCGGACGGTATCTCTCGCAGAACTGCGTTCGGTTAAGCTGGAGCATGTCATCGTACTCAATGACGCGAGCCCAGGCGCTTCGGACTCCGAAATTCTACAAGATCAGGTCCTTGAACTGCGCCAAAACGATCCGAATTGTTCTATTCACGTAAGCCGGATACCCCACAAATGGTTTAGTTCGGGACCGGAAGTATTTGACGCCGTGTTTGAAGCGGCCTTCTTTATTCACGGAATTAAAGAGTAACTTACCGTCTCACCCAAAACCCTATTTTTATGCCACACTCCGTCTATCTATATATTCACCTTGTGGGCCTGATACTTTTGACCCTTTCCATTGGCGGAATTCTTTTTGCGCGCCAGGCCGGGGAAATGAAGCCGCCCAAACCCGTTGTGCTTTTTCACAGCGTAGGTTTACTGCTCCTTTTTGTGGCTGGATTCGGTATGATTGCTCGATTGGACATTGGATGGCCCTTCCCAGCATGGATTTGGGCTAAAATGGTGCTTTGGCTGCTACTTGGAGGATTTTCCTACTATTCGAAACGATTGAGCGTAAATGTTAGTTGGATTGTCGCCATCGTCCTGTTCTTAGCCGTCGTTTTTCTAGGAGTTTTTAAACCATTTTAGCCATGCTAGACTTAGAAGATCTTAAATATCCAGCCGGTCGATTCAAGAAGAACCTGGCATTGACTTCGGACGAGAGAAAGGCCTGCATTGAGGCCATCGCAGATTGCCCAGATCTATTGCTTAAGGCCGTTGGGGGCTTTTCGGAAGAACAATTCGACACCGCTTACCGCGAAGGTGGCTGGACCGTTCGGCAACTGGTTCACCATATGTTTGATAGTCACGCCAACGCTTTTATTCGTTTTCGATTGGCGTTGACGGAGCCCAATCCTCTAATCAAAGCGTATGATCAGAATGCCTGGGCTCACCTTCCAGACTCTATTTTAGCACCTGCCGACATTTCGGTTCGTTTACTAAAGGGCCTCCACGAAAGGTGGGTCATAATGCTCAAAGAAATGACTTTAGAGCAATTTGCCCGGACAATGGAGCACCCTCAAAATGGACCGATGTCGCTCGACGTTGTGGTGCAAATGTATGCGTGGCACGGGCACCATCATGTCCGGCATATCACCGCTTTGAGCGAGAGAGAAGGATGGTAGCCTAGCCTGTTTCGACAAGCTTCGCGGTGGCAGGGCTTATTATTGGCGATAGGTGAGGCGCAAGGTGTACCGCCGAGGGGCTCCGAGCAATGCTGGGCGCTCTACATAGTAGTACTCGAGGGCATTGTTCACGATAATCGCTGCCTCAAAGGGGCCTTTTGTACCGGAAATTCGCAGGTCAAGCACCCGGGTATCGCCCATGATTTCCGCATCCGGTATAAACCGGGCGAAGTCGGATTCAACGCGTTCGGGTTCGCTGGAAAATCTGAAATCAAGTCCACCAGAGATCGATTTCCAAATCTTGGAATCTAGCGAGGATACGATTTGATGTCGTGCACGGAAGGGTAAATCTTCTCCGGTAGCATCTTCTTTTGAATCCAAATAGGTGTAGCCCGTGCGGACCTTGAAGCGCTGCGCTTGGTCCTGCCATTCGAATTGAATTTCAGCCCCATCGATAGTAGCATTCGGTAGATTAATGAACTGGAAGGCCTGTTCAGCTAGGACCAACCGAGGTTCTATAAACCCGCTGTACGTGTTGTGAAAAACGGAAACGTCCCAACTTAGCTGCCCCGCGGCTCGGATCGAGCCGCGGATTCCCAATTCAATGCTTTGGCTTCGCTCTGGTCTTAGGTCCAGATTCCGAACAATCGGCAAAAACTCGCGATCGTCGGTAAACCGCTCAGCAAATGAAGGGACCCTGAAGCCATGCCCCCAAGCCAACCGGACCACTTGTCCCGGATACCAAGTATAGGCTAGACTTAATTTTGGGCTCAATCTGGTTTCAACCGTAGCATCGTCCACCTGATAGTGATCGTAGCGAAGGCCTCCCACAAATTGGAGATCCTCAGACAATTCCTGCTCTAGATGAGAAAAAATAGCGGCTTCTGGTTGCCCGCCTAAGTCGTCCCCATTGGTAGTCGTAAAGAAAGAACTTCGGGTCGTAATGGCATCTCGTGACAAGCCAAAAACCATTCGAGTTTCCGGACGCGGAAACCAATTCAATTGCCCCTCAGCGCCATACCTAAATCCAACGGTGCCTTCAGAAAGCTTTTTCAATTTTCCGGTCCCATCATCTATGGGCTGAACGAGACTGCCAAAAACGCGTCCTTTTACTTCGTAAAACCAATGGGCATTCAAGAAATGGGTGAAGGAGGGCAGGAAGCTGATTTGCTTCACAAAATTATCGGGCGCCCCATTGGGTGACGCATTGGGATCGGGAGGATCTCCAAACGATACCCGACCCGGGCTGAGCACGTCTCTAGCGGAGGCCCAAAAAATAAAATCGTCCTGCTGTTTCGCCATAAGGCCAAGTAAGACATCGACTTTGTAGGATGGCTTGGGTCTCCAGGTGGCTTTTCCAAATCCATGAAAAACGTCCCGGCCGGAGAGCTCCATATACCCAGAGTCTCTCCGAAAAGAAAAATTACCCCACCAACCAAACGTTGGAGACTTCTTTTCAGAGTAAGAAGCGGAAAGGCCCCAAAAAGGCCTGAACTCGTCTCCATGGGCCCATCCCTGGCGCCAGGTTGCGTAACGCACGGGCTCCCACGTCCCCGCGAACATGCGTACAGTCGATGTGGGGGTGTCGGGATAATCTTTGGTGATAACGTTGATCACTCCACCTAAGGCTCCGCTTCCATACAACGCCGAACCAGGTCCTTTAAGAACTTCAATCCGCTCTATTTCGGTTGATGGCAGGGCTTCGAGCGGGATGCCATCGGAATCGGCGGTGAGTAACGGCCTTCCATCCAGCATCATTAATACGCGGCTACCCGTGTTATACGCAAAACCGCTCGATCCCCTAATATTGATCTGATTATCGAGGACTTGAACCCCGGAAACCGATCGCAAGGCGTCGTCCAGTGAAATGACATTTCGGCGGCTTAATTCGTCAGCCGATAAAATAGAAACACTTACAGGGACGGAAAGCGCAGGCTGTTCCCTTCTAGAAGCCGTTACGACAACTTCATCCGACTCAAATACCTTGACTCGTAGGGTCCATTCGACCTCTTTTTGCTCACCAACCGCTAAAACCACGGTCATCCGATTTGAATAAAAACCAATAGAGCTTATGCTGACTACTAGGGTCCCACTCGGAAGACGAGGTATTTCAAAATGACCGTTGGCATCGGCTGCCGCACCAAAACCCGTCCCTTCAACCAAAACATTGGCTCCCGGAATCGGATCACCGTCTTCAGAAAGTATCCGCCCTTTCAAGCTCTGCGCCTGAAGGTCAGAGCCAAAGACCAACAACCATAATATGACGACCATCCGCTTCATTGCGTCGGGGGGAAGATGGGAAGGTTGTTAAAGTCGACTCGAATATGGATTTCGGTCGTCTGATTCGGAGCTACAGAAAAAATGCCCCCATCATTGGTGTACAATCCAACGGGTCGCCAAGAAAGCAGATCGGCGTCAAATTTCTGTGCAATGCCAGAGTAAAGATATAGGCCGGTCGTCACCTCATCTACCCGAAACTCGTCAAAATCAACCTGCTTTTTGAGTCCGCCGCTTATGGCCATCAAGTTCAACTGAAGAAAATCGGAGGTGTCCCGCGGCACAAAACGCATACCCACAAACCGAAGGTCTTGCAATTCCTCGATCGCTGGCCACTGACCCACATATTCTATGGTTCCGACAATAGTGCCCGTTCCAGAGAAATCAGGGGGTTCCAACCCGTGGTCACATGCCGACAGGGATAAGGAAAGGAGTAAGATGATGCACGTTAGCTTCATGCCTTACATAGTAGTGTAGACGAGATATCCGTTCAAGAGGGGGCTCAATTGTCTCTGTTTGGAGTGGGTACAAAACGCGCGTATATTTGCCTCCTTTGGATTAGCGATTTGTTGTACGCGAACAAACGCTTCCCCCCACCACTTTAAGCCCTGTAAGGCCGCTATGAAGCTCACTGAATTCGAGTTCGATTACCCCAAAAGCTTGATTGCAAAATACCCAATCGAGCCTCGAGATGCTGCGCGATTGATGGTTTTAAATCGTGCAGATGGGACCATCACGCATAGAAAATTTACCGATTTACCGGAATATTTTAACGACGGGGACGTACTTCTGGTGAACAATACCAAAGTATTTCCAGCTAGACTCTACGGCAACAAAGAAAAAACGGGTGCTCGCATAGAGGTATTCTTACTTCGTGAGCTGAACCCAGAAAGCCGATTGTGGGACGTCATTGTTGATCCTGCCAGGAAAATCCGGATTGGTAACAAATTATATTTTGAGAACGGGTTGGTTGCAGAGGTTATCGATAATACGACCTCTCGCGGGCGAACCATCCGATTTGTGTTTGAAGGCTCTAACGATGAGTTGTATGCAAAAATCGACGAGATTGGCGAGACGCCCATTCCGCCGTATTTGAAGCGGGACGTGGAGCCCGAAGATAAAGATCGATACCAGACGTTTTTTGCTGAAGAAAGGGGCGCCGTTGCAGCGCCTACAGCCGGGCTTCATTTTACCCAGGAGCTTGTAACAAAACTGACCAATGTCGGCGTTTCTATCATGCCGGTGACCTTACACGTGGGACTGGGGACATTTCGCCCTGTGGAAGTGGAAGACTTGACCAAGCACCGAATGGATTCGGAGTACTATCACGTGACTCCAGATGTGGCTGAGCGAACCAACTTGGCTCTTTCGACACCAGGCAAAACGGTCACGGCGGTTGGAACGACCGTTGTACGTGCCATGGAATCTAGTTTGGCTGCCGCGTACACCTTGAAGGCTAATAGGGGCTGGACAGATAAATTTATCTATCCACCGTATGATTTTCATATCACCCAACGTCTAATCACCAACTTTCACATGCCTAGAAGCACCCTCATGATGCTTGTAGCCGCGTTCGCTGGGTATGATTTTATGATGGAAGCCTACCAAGTGGCTGTAAAAGAAAAATATCGTCTGTTTTCATTTGGGGACGCCATGATCATCTTATAGGTGAACGTGAGTGCATACATCCATGAAAAAAATCGGTCAAGTTGCGGTCGTTATTCCTGCCGCCGGAGAGGGAAAGCGACTGGGCGGACACCGTAAACAATTCAGGGTACTCGGTGGAAAGTCGGTTCTAGTACAAACCCTGTTGGTTTTTGAACGGCACCCGCTGATCGACCACATAATTGTTGCGACACCCGAGGAAGCCGTAAAGCCCTTGTCAGATGAGCTTCGACGCGTTGGTATTTCTAAATTACTGGCGGTCGTAAAGGGGGGGTCTACGAGACAAGCCACCGTTCGGTCAGCTCTTGGGAGCATTCCAGAAGAGGTCGATGTGGTGTTGGTGCACGATGCGGTGCGTCCATTTGTGCGTATGTCCAACGTATCGAGCATCGTAGGATTGGTCCGGGAGGTTGGAGCATGCGCATTGGCTATCAACATTTCGGATACCGTTCGGAAAATTGAACGAGCGGACGATGGCCGGACTGTCTTCGGGGTCACTGAGCCTAGAGAAAAGTTGGTCAGAATGCAGACTCCTCAAGGATTTCGTACCGACTGGTTGGTCGAGGCTCATAACCAAGCTTTTTTGGAAGGCTATGAATCTACCGACGATGTTGAATTGGTTCAGAAATTAGGTCACCCGGTCCTGAGAATGGATGGTTGTGGGTTGAACATAAAAATAACCACTCCAGAAGATTGGGAGTACGCGATTCATTTCTGGGAACAGTGGCAAGCGGTTCTCAAGCAGGAAGAAAGAGAGCAAATCGCAGGGCAAGAAACTAGATGAGTATTCGTGTAGGTTTTGGTTATGATGTGCACCGCCTGGTCCACGGTCGGAAACTGATTTTGGGTGGGATCGAAATTCCTTTTGAATTAGGTTTGGATGGACATTCAGATGCCGATGTCCTTTTACATGCCATCACAGACGCTGTATTAGGGGCGGCGGCATTAGGAGATATTGGTTCGCACTTTCCCGATACGGATGCGGCGTACAAGGACGCCGACAGCGGTAAATTACTCGAAAAAGCGATCCAATTAATTCGAGACGAAGGGTATGATCTTAACAACATCGATGCGACGGTAGCCGCTCAGGCTCCCAAATTGCGCGAGTATATCGATAGCATGCGCCGAGCGATCGCCGGAATCTGCGGCGTTTCGGTTGGGATGGTATCGGTAAAAGCGACTACAACCGAAAAATTAGGGTTTGTTGGAGCCGGAGAAGGAATGGAAGCCTATGCTGTTTGTACGTTGATCCAGCGAAATCAAAGCTAACCTATGGGCGACGTGTTAATCGATATCGTCGATTGGATGTCAAGTTTGCCTCCATTTATGGCATATTTGACCATTTTAGTCGTCGCCTATTTGGAAAATGTAATTCCCCCCGTACCTGGTGACATGCTCGTTGTATTTGGGGGATACATGGCGGGATTAGGCCTTTTGAATCCGTGGCTAGTCGTTCTATTGGCGACCATTGGAGGCAGCCTTGGTTTTCTTACCATGTATGGCATCGGATATAAAGTCGGACAAGGTCTGATGGATCCGCATAGATACAGATGGCTTCCCAAACAAAAATTCGAAGTTGTAAAAGGGCAGCTTCAGAAGTGGGGATTCAAGCTGGTCGCTGCCAATCGATTTTTGAGTGGTCTTCGATCGGTCATTTCATTGACGGTTGGAATGGCTCACATGTCATTCAACCAGACAGCCTTCTGGTGTTCGGTTAGTGCACTCGTTTGGACAGCACTAATTACTACTGCCGGATTTTATGTTGGAGAGAACTGGGGAGTGGTTGGAGAGTACCTACGTGGCTACGGTACGGCTGTGACATCCGTAATCCTTCTTTTTGTGGCTTTTAAGGGCATTAGGTACAACATGGACCGAAAAAGAAAGGAAATCGGGAATTGAGCGGTTTCACGGATCCTTTACGACCTGTGTTGTTGACTCTGCTCTGAGGTCGGCGTAAATTTTGTTTCTGGCCTAAATCTCGGATTGGGTCGTGTGCTGGCGTAGCTCAGTTGGTAGAGCAGCTGATTTGTAATCAGCAGGTCGGGGGTTCGAGCCCCTCTGCCAGCTCAATACCTTTTTGTTTGATGGGTGCTTCATTGAAGAGCCTTGGAACGAAAAGGATTGGCTAAAAAAACATACTGGACGGGTACCGAAGCGGCCAAACGGGATGGACTGTAAATCCATTGTCTTTCGACTTCGGAGGTTCGAATCCTCCCCCGTCCACAACTTATGTTCTACTTTTGCGTGCGAAAGCAAGTAAAAGTGGTACATTTGTGCTGCGTAAGCGGGAGTAGCTCAGTTGGTAGAGCATCAGCCTTCCAAGCTGAGGGTCGCGAGTTCGAATCTCGTCTCCCGCTCTAAAGCCCCTCGGGGCCGAAGAGACCCTCCGCAGCGCCTCCTTAGCTCAGGGGTAGAGCACTTCCATGGTAAGGAAGGGGTCCCCGGTTCAAATCCGGGAGGAGGCTCTTATGCGAAAAAATAATCTTGCGCGAAAAGATTGATCGAGCGAGGCTGTTTGGAAACAACAGCGTTGTTCGCAGGTGTTGAAGTCAGCGACTATTGAAAGAATAGGCCTTTAAAGTCGTGCGACCTGATTGACAGACCGCAATAACTAATAAACCTAGTTCAGTTACGAGACCTTAAGAGACACAGTTATGGCAAAGGAAACCTTCCTTCGAAATAAGCCACACGTAAACGTGGGCACTATTG
>CALEEY010000141.1 GCA_937877085.1 uncultured Bacteroidota bacterium | reverse complement strand
TGATTCGTTGCCTATGGGCACCTCGGTTTTGGAGAAGAGCACCTCCCCTTCTGGAAACCCTTCCGCGACAGATGGGTGATATTCACTCAAATGAAAAAATTCCTAGCGTCTACGCCTCGCCGGTTCTTGATTGGATTGGTTCGAGGATACCAGTTAATACTTTCGCCCCATCTTGGCTCCGGCTGCCGGTTCACCCCGACATGTTCTGCCTACGCCATTGAGGCGATCCAAAAATATGGTGCTCTCAAAGGGGGAATTCTGGCTGCACACCGAATTGTCCGGTGCAGTCCATGGGGTGGACATGGCAGCGATCCGCCAATCTGGTATGCTGAACGAGCCTCTGCTGATGCTGACACCAATCACTCAGACGCATAGATAATTACAGAACTGGCCTGTACCTTTCCTCTCCCTCGATTCCCCCTCATCCTCAAACGGAAATCACTCATGTCAGCCCCACAGCATGAATTGAATGCGGCTTCGCAAAAGGCACGGATCTCTGTTATTACCTGCTCCGATACCCGCACCATTAACTCCGACACCAACGGGGCGTTTATAGTCGACACGCTAAAGACGGCAGGACACGAATTGGTTTCGTATGTCATTACGGCCGACGATTCCGGATTGCTCGCAAAAGCCGTTTTGAACGCAAAAAAGGAAAATGTTGATCTTATACTAGTCAATGGCGGAACCGGTATCTCCAAGCGGGACAACACGTTCGACACGCTGACCCGGATGATTGAATCCCCACTCCCTGGATATGGTGAGCTCTTTAGAAACCTTTCTTTTCAGGAAATTGGTTCAGCAGCTATGCTTTCCCGAGCGCAGGCAGGACGCATGGGCGATACCATGATCTTCTCCATGCCGGGATCCACTAGCGCCGTGCATTTAGCTATGACCAGCCTGATCATGCCCCAAGTAAGTCACTTGGTACAGGAAATGAAGAAATAGGCGTCCGCCCAATGCACATCCGCCGTCGAAAATTCCGCAAGTGAACAACCCAAGACGATTATTCGAATCGAAGGGCATCAATTGGATTGAGTGAGGCGGCTTTTCGTGCAGGATAGAATCCGAAGAAAATGCCGACCGCAGCAGAGAACACCAGTGCTACCACGATAATATCAGGTGAAACGACCGTATTCCATCCGGTTAATGAAGCAACTAGTTTGGCGCCTCCAATTCCGATTCCGACGCCAATTGCCCCTCCAAAAATGCTCATAACGATCGATTCGATCAAGAATTGGGTTAGCACATCTGCGCCACGCGCGCCAATAGCCATTCGAATTCCAATTTCTCGCGTGCGCTCCGTTACGGAAACCAACATGATGTTCATGATCCCAATTCCGCCTACCAAGAGGGAAATGGAAGCGATTGCAGCCAAAAGCATGGTCATAACCTGAGTTGTACCCTGAGCCGCTTCGCTCAACTGATCTTGATTTTTGATTTCAAAATCGTCCGGCTCCCATGCGGCCAAACCGTGGGATTCTCTCATAATGCCTTTCAATTCTTCTTGAGCTTTTGCGATGTCGTCAGAAGAGTAGGTGTTGGCCAAGATTTGCCGGATGAAAGTAAAGTTGGAAAGGCGTCTCTGTACCGTTAGAAAAGGGGCGAGCGCCACATCGTCTTGGTCATTTCCTTCTGGCGTTTGTCCCTTTTTAGCCAATACTCCGATTATTTCTACTGGAATATTCCTGACTAACACTTTCTGGCCCACAGGATCGCTGTTGGGAAACAAGTTTTCGGCGATCGTGGCCCCTAAGACCATCACCTTTTTACCCGTCCTTTCTTCCGCTACGTCAAAAAAGCGGCCAGACGTTAAGGCCCAGTTACGAATTACCGGATAATCGGTACTCACCCCATGCACAGTTGAACGCCAGTTTCCATTCCCGCCAACGATCTGGGTTCTTGTAAATATTACCGGAGAAATACCAGCAATAAACGCCGATTCGCTTCTGATTTTATCTGCATCTGTATCTTTTAGCCTGTTAAAACTGCCAGATCCTTGGCTGACCCCTCCTGCGTTGCTCGACCCGGGGGTAATGACCAACATGTTGGTCCCCAAATTTTGGATCTGATCTGCTATTTGAGACTGGGCTCCTTCTCCGACAGCCACCATCACAATGACCGCTCCAACTCCGATAATAATACCGAGCATGGTCAAGAGCGTCCGCATCTTGTTTTTGACGATACTCTTTAAGGCAACCGTTACTAATCTTGTAGACCGCATGTTTTTATAGTTCTGACGTGAAGAAGGATTAAACGGCTAGTTCGGGTTCGTCGTGCTCAATCTCTTGTCTCTGGATAAGCTTTACTAAGTCCGCGCTGGCGGAATCAGGCTGTTGCAGTGCATCTTTTATAATGCGTCCATCCCGTAAAACGACGATTCGCTTGGCGTACCTCGCAACCTCGTCTTCGTGCGTAACCAAAATAATGGTGATGCCTTTCGCGTTTAGCTCTTGAAACAGTTGCATCACTTCTACCGTGGTGCGGCTGTCCAAATTGCCCGTGGGTTCATCGGCAAGGATCAGGCTTGGGTTGGTTACCAGCGCGCGTGCGATGGCCACGCGTTGCTGCTGTCCGCCTGAAAGCTCATTAGGATAGTGGTCTACCCTATCTCCGAGCCCGACGAGGGTCAACGAATCGATGGCGGCTTTTCGGTGGTTTTTGATCTTATGAGTTCGATCATATAACAGCGGCAGTTCGACATTCTCCAAGGCCGATGTACGGGCCAACAGGTTAAACCCCTGAAACACAAAACCAATTTTTTGATTTCGGATGTCTGCAAGCGCGTTCTTTCCAAGCTTATTTACTTCAATACCATCCAGTAAGTACGCCCCCGACGTGGGGTAATCGAGCCCCCCAATAATATTCATCAGGGTCGATTTGCCGGAGCCGGACGTTCCCATTATGGCTATCAATTCACCCTTCTCGATGGTTAGATCGACGCCCCGTAAAGCATGGACCTCCGTCTTTCCCATGACATACGTTTTGCGAATGCCTTTTACTTCGACTACCGGTTTGGTATCGTTCATCTGTCTACTGGTTACTGCCTGAGAAAATGGAGATTAAAATCCGCCGCCGCGACCAAAACCTGGTCCTCCTTGCGTGGATGGTTTGTCGAATGGATTTTGAAATCCGCCCGAGGCCTCTAGGACTGTAACGCCAGAGATTATTTGCATGCCGACTTCCAGAGTCTCACTGATTACTTCGGTTTGAGAACCGTTCGTAATGCCAGTTTTGACGCGAACGGTTTGAATCTCTCCGTCCTTGTCCAAATACCAAAGCATAGCAGAGTCACTACTACCTTGACCTCCGAATCCACCAGGAGGTCCGCCTTGACCCTGACCTCCTGCCCCGGGTCTCTGTCCCCCGCCCTGTTGGCCTTGACTACCACCTGGACGCTGTCCTCCAGCCTGCTGGGCTCCCCGTTGGCCACCTTGCTGCACCTGAGCGCCCTGCGCTCCCTGCTGGCCACCTTGCTGCCCCTGCCCAGGTGCTCCGGTAGCTCCTGCCTCTCCTGGCTGGCCTTCGGCCCTGGCTCTCAACGTTGCCATCATCTGTTCGTTCGGACGGAATCGAAGGGCGGCGTTCGGCACCTTCATAACATCTGAAACTTGCTCGATGAGAAATTCAACCGTGGCCGTCATCCCAGGCAAAAGTCGTCCGTCGGAGTTGTCTACATCCACAACGGCCGTATATGTTACGACGTTTTCTTGAACAGCAGACTGTAAACGAACTTGGCGGACGTTGCCATAAAACGTGGCATTGTCGTAGGCTTGAACGGTGAACCTGACCACTTGATTTTGTTTAATCAATCCAATGTCTGATTCGTCCACTGCCGCCAAAATCTCCATGCGCGAAAGGTTATTGGCAATTAAAAACAACTGGGGAGTATTCAAAGAAGCCGCAACCGTTTGTCCTTCATCCACATTGCGCTCAACTACCACTCCATCGATGGGGGACACAATGGTCGCATAGGACAGATTTCGCTGGGCACGTTCCAAGCTGATTTGGGAAGACACAATGGTGGCTTTGGCCAGATCCAAGTTGTATTTGGCCTGATTCAATTCCACTTCGGTAGCAAATTGCTTATCGTAAAGGCCTTTAATACGCTTGAATTCTGTATCAGCGAAATCCAATTGCGCCTGGTTTCTGCTAAGCGTGGCCCGTGCATCCTGAACAGAGCTAATCAAAAGCGTCGTGTCAATGCGAGCAATGACTTGCCCTCGATACACTTTGTTGTTGAAATCAACATAAATGTGATTTACAATCCCAGACACTTGAGTGCCTACTTGAACGGTAGTGACCGCGTTGAGCTTTCCGCTCGACGCTACTGCCGACTCTAGGTCCCCTTTTTCAACCGTAACGAATCGATATTCCAACCTCGCTTCCGCTTCGGCGCTATTTGTATACCAAATGGCGCCGACTACAACAAGAACTACCACCACGAGGGCGATTACTTTTTTCATAATTCCATTCAACGCTTCTGTGAGCGACGTTTCTGTGATTTTTGAGTATTAATTCGAACGTGATGAGTCAGTGACGGCTATGCCCGAATTTTGGCGCGTACTATCCACACTCAGAGGTGCATTAGAAGTAGCAGAACTGTCTTTTGCTGGCGACTTTGGCCTCCGTATGGAACGCTCAAGCCAAGGTGCTAGCTGAACAACCTGTTCTTCCGTAAGCAAAGGCGTCATATCTGTCTTCAACGAATCCATAAGTGTGGATCGGTGCCACTGATAGTGACGCAAAAACGCGCCCAGTTTTTTTTGATACGTCTTTGCCAATGCCCGAAGAGTATCCTCCTGAGCTTGATCTACGGGATCAATAAATTGATCGAAAGAAGCATACAGACCGCCCTGCCTGCGCATTTCATTGATTTTTTCCATTCTCCGATTGTGCATGGTGCTTTGGCCGAGGGCGCCAATAGCGATCCCAATCAGAAGCATGCCAAGCAAAACGAAAATGGTCTTTGCGTGTAATTTCATAGTCCCAACCTATGGGTGATACTCTAGATTAATATCATAGGCAGAGGCCACGGTAACCGGGGGAAGCCCGAAAACCATTTCGGCGGCCGACTGCTGATATTCATTTTCTTCCGAAAGTAACCGGACATTGTAAAACGCCAGTGCTAAAACGACGAAAAGGCCGGCCACAAAAACGGGGCGAAACCAGCTCACAAGCTCCGTCAACCACATCTCTTCAGAATTCCAGCTTTTAGGCCTACGAAGCGCACGCATGACCCGTTCGGTCGGCATGGACATCATGGTTTCATGACGTTCTGTCTCAACCAGATGTCTGAGTTCGTGCACAAATGATTCTGAGAGTGATCCCAAAAACTGTTTTTCGCTTTCCTTTTGTTTTTCAGTACGCATTTTTTTGTCGCAGTTACTGCTCACTTAATACGGTTGAGTCGCCAAGTTCTATTCTTAGGCGATCCAATCCTCTTTTCAGCCTTGAAAGGACCGTGCCATATGGCACGTCCAAAATCCTAGCTGTTTCCTCTGTACTCATGTCTTCGATCAAGCGTAAAACAATGACGGCTCGTTGATTGTCCGGCAACTTGTTAACCGCTCTTCGTAGTTGAGTCCTTCGCTCGCCAGATGTTATGCCAAAATCCGTCCTATCACTCGAAATGGGCTCAGATTCTGGCAGATCTGACCATGGCTTTATCCATAATTTCCGTTTGCGTTTGCGCAGCGCATCTAAACTCTTGTTAATGGCCATTCGGACCACAAAAGTTTTGAGCGAAGCGTCGCCCCGAAAAGATGACATCGATCCATGAAGCTTAATAAACACTTCCTGAACAACGTCATCGACTTCAGGAACTGGCCCGAGCATTCCAGTAACCGTCCGAGAAACCTCATCCATAAATCGCTCAACCAAAATCCGAAATGCGTGGTCATTGCCTTCTAGGGTGGCAGCAATTAACGACGACTCAGAACTAGATATGGAGACGGGCAAATCCCTGACCAAAGACATCTCCGCCGAATCGCTCGACAGGTGTGTAAACCAGGACGTTATGGATTGGGCTACTTGCAATTATGGATTCTTGGCTCTCCAGTCTATTAGGGACCTGGCTTATTAACGACCTAGCTTATTAGGGACCTAGCTTATTAGGGACCTAGCTTATTAGGGACCTAGCTTATTAGGGACCTAG
>CALEEY010000140.1 GCA_937877085.1 uncultured Bacteroidota bacterium | reverse complement strand
GGCCCTTTGGGGCCGCCCCGCTCTTCTATAACTCCCATGAGACCGGTTTCATTCAAGCCTAACGGGCGCACTTCGTTTCTTCGAGCGCCGGTATGTTTGAATGGCCGACTCGTTTGGCCTTTTTTCTACGCTTGTTTAGCCAGATTGGCCTGAGCAGCCGCCAACCGAGCAATTGGAACTCTGAATGGAGAACAGGAGACGTAATCCATGCCTACTTCAAAGCAAAAGTGAACCGATCTAGGATCTCCTCCGTGCTCTCCACAGATTCCAACTTTAAGATTCTCTTTTACCGAACGTCCGCGCTCTGTTCCAATGCGAACTAACTGACCAACTCCTGCGATATCCAGTGATTGAAACGGATCTTCAACTAAGATTTTCGCATCAACATATTCAGGCAAAAACGTGCCCGCATCGTCTCGGCTATAGCCAAACGTCATCTGGGTTAAGTCGTTGGTGCCAAACGAGAAAAACTCGGCCTCTTTAGCAATCTGATCAGCGACTAAACAGGCGCGCGGAATCTCAATCATGGTTCCAACCAGGTACTCAACCCTAGCTCCCTTTTCCGTAAAGACGGTTTCAGCCGTTTTACGAATAATGGCCTTTTGGTTTACAAACTCTTCCACCGTTCCAATTAACGGCACCATGATTTCTGGAAATACCTTAACGCCTTTTTGAGTTAACTCAACGGCCGCTTCAATAATGGCGCGGGTTTGCATTTCGGTTATCTCAGGGTAGGTAATCCCCAAACGACAACCGCGATGACCGAGCATTGGATTGAATTCAGCCAACGCGTTGACTTTCGCCTCGACGACATCAAAGGACACACCCATTTTGGTGGCCATGTCTTGTTTGTCCTCTTTACTGTGAGGCAAGAATTCGTGCAACGGCGGATCGAGTAACCGAACGGTTACAGGTTTCCCGGCCATGGCTTCAAATATGCCAATGAAATCGGCTTTTTGAAAAGGAAGCAGTTTCGCCAACGCCTTGACGCGGGCATCCTTGTCCTTTGCAAGGATCATTTCTCGTACGCGATCAATGCGCTCGCCTTCGAAAAACATATGCTCGGTCCTGCAAAGACCAATACCTTCGGCTCCAAATTCAATGGCTTTCCGAGAATCGGCAGGTGTATCCGCATTCGTACGTACACCCATTACCCGGAACGTATCGACCCAGGTCATAAACTGGGCAAATTCACCCGTTAATTCCGGATCCACAAGGTCTTGAGCGCCAAGAATAACTTCACCAGTAGATCCATTAAGCGAAATCCAATCTCCTTCTTTGACTACTACCGTTCCATTAGTGAACGATTTAGCTGCATAATTAATGACGACTTCGCTACATCCTGCGACGCAAGGTTTCCCCCATCCGCGGGCCACTACGGCTGCATGAGAGGTCATGCCTCCACGAGAAGTTAAGATGCCTTGCGCGGCATCCATTCCGCCTACATCTTCCGGACTTGTCTCGATGCGAACCAAGATGACCTTCTTGCCGGCTGCAAACAATTCCTCTGCATGGTCAGCCGAAAAAACGACCTGACCGACTGCGGCTCCAGGGGAAGCCGGAAGACCTTTTGCAAGCACATCTGCCCGATAGGCATCCACGTCTTTAAATCTTGGATGAAGTAGCTGATCTAGATGGCCGGGTTCTACCAAATCACGAACGGCAGATTCAATAGACACCATGTCCTCGCTAACTAAATCCACAGCAATTTTAACTGCGGCCGTACCGGTTCTCTTCCCGTTTCGAGTTTGAAGAATAAAAAGATTACCTTCTTGAACGGTGAACTCAATGTCCTGCATGTTACGGTAATGACGCTCAAGCGTCTTCGTCACCTTAACCAAGCGCTCATAGGCAGCAGGAAATTCTGAAGCCATTTGAGAGATGTCTTCTGGGGTCCGAATTCCCGCTACGACGTCCTCGCCTTGGGCATTCACTAGAAACTCCCCATAGAGCTTGTTCTCCCCAGTCGATGGGTTTCGAGTAAACAATACGCCCGTGCCACTGTCAGATCCCATATTCCCGTAGACCATGGCCTGCACGTTGACCGCGGTACCAATCAATCCAGTAATCTTATTGATTGTCCGGTATTTTTTGGCGCGATCTCCTTCCCATGACCCAAATACAGCATCAACGGAAAGTCGTAACTGCTCATATGGATCGGATGGAAAATCAAAACCAGCGTGCTGCTTAAAAATGGCCTTGTATCTACGAACAAGCTCCTTCAAATTGTCGCCAGAGAGATCCACATCGTTTTGAACCCCTTGCTCGACTTTAAGGGCATGAATAGCCTCTTCAAAGTACTCGTGGTGAACGCCCATGACCACGTCCCCAAACATATCGATAAAGCGGCGATACGCGTCGTAAGCAAATCGAGGATTGCCGGTCTTCTTAGCCAGACCTTCGACGACGGCGTCGTTCAATCCTAGGTTGAGGACCGTGTCCATCATCCCAGGCATGGAAGCGGCGGCTCCACTGCGAACTGAAACGAGCAGCGGATTCGCTGGGTCGCCAAAGCCGGCACCAATCTGTCCCGCTACGAATGAGATACCTTCTCTAACCTGATCTTCAAGTCCTTCTGGCCATTGCCCATCGTGTTCACTATAGAACTTACAGTTGTCGGTGCTAATGGTGAAGCCCGGAGGAACCGGTAAGCCGATGGAGCACATTTCTGCTAGGTTTGCCCCTTTGCCCCCTAAATGGGCCTTCATGGTCTTATTGCCGTCGGCAACCCCGTCGCCAAATCTGAAAACCAACTTGTTCATAGTGTTCGTCTGAAAAAGATAAAATTTGTTGACTGATCCAGGTTCTTTTATCACCCACTCACGGGGCGTAAATAATCTTTCGAGGGCACGAAAAAGGAGGATTAAAACCCCCTGAATCGTCATTTCCTCAAACCTGAATCGTGGTAAAGATACGTTTTTTAAAAACGTCCAATACGGCACGAAGATCAAAGAAATCATTAAACAGTTGGGAGGTCGACTTCCTTTTAATCGGAACGCAAACGCGTACCGTGCGTGTGAGGGTCACTAAATTCGTTGCCATAACGCTCGTTTGAGCCCTCTACTGTTAGTTACATGAAGCGACTTGTGGTCGTAGAGTCCCCTACCAAAGCTCGTACTATTCGTAAGTATCTTCCGGATTCTTATCAGGTAGAGGCCAGTATGGGGCACGTTCGAGACCTCCCTCCTTCCGCCTCACAGATTCCTGAGAAGTATAAAAAATCGGGCTGGTCGCGCTTGGGCGTAAATGTCGAGGAAGACTTTTCTCCCTTGTACATAGTCCCTACCGACAAAAAGAAAGTAGTTAAACAGCTCAAGGATGCGCTCAAAGATGCGGACGAACTTTACATCGCAACGGACGAAGACCGGGAAGGTGAATCGATTGGTTGGCATTTATTAGAGGTATTAAAACCCAAGGTGCCTGTTCGTCGCATGGTATTCCATGAGATCACCAAAACGGCCATTTTGGCAGCCCTTGAGAATACCCGGGAAATGGACACGAACCTGGTAGAAGCCCAGGAAACCCGACGCGTTCTAGACCGATTGGTTGGATATTCGATTTCTCCGCTGCTTTGGAAAAAAATTGCCCCCAAACTCTCCGCCGGCCGCGTTCAAAGTGTGGCTGTTCGGCTACTCGTTATTCGAGAAAAGCAGCGCATTCTTTTTATACCCGCTAGCTATTGGGGTCTTTCCGCCTATCTGGCTGCACCTGGAGGAATATTTGAAGCAACCATGGCCCAAACGGGTGGCCTTCGATTGGCAACTGGAAAGGATTTCGATGATAACACCGGTCGCCTAAACGATGGAGTTGTCGATGGTAAACACTGTATTGTACTTAGCGAAAATAGAGCTAGGTCGCTCGAGAAGGTACTTCCTTCGACCCAATGGGTGGTGCAAAGCGTCGAGGACAAAACCACGACGAGAAACCCTTCGGCTCCATTTATTACTTCAACCTTGCAACAGGAGGCCAGTCGAAAACTTCGTCTTTCTGCACGGGAAACCATGAGCGTGGCCCAGAAGCTGTATGAGCAGGGATTTATCACGTACATGCGTACAGACTCTACGAATCTTTCGTCAGAAGCGGTCAATGCCGCTCGATCGGCGGTAGAGAAAAGGTATGGACGAGAGTATTTGAGCGACGGTGTGCGCCAATTCGCAAGCACTGTTCGAAATGCTCAGGAAGCCCACGAAGCCATTCGACCTGCTGGCACCGAAATGCGCACAGCTTCCGAATTGAAATTGCATGGCGAGGAAGCATCTTTATATGACTTGATTTGGAAACGGACGGTAGCGTCCCAAATGGCAGAAGCCAAAATTAGTCGGAAATCGGTACAGATCGGAGCAGGCACCGGTGCAGATGAATCTGTTTTTCGCGCGAGCGGACAGACCGTACTTTTCCCTGGCTTTTTCCGTGCCTATGTGGAGGGTTCGGACGATCCTGAAGCGGCCCTAGAAGATCGTGAGCAGCCGCTTCCCAATCTCAAAAAAGGCGACATCGTAAAACTCGAGAGCATCGAAGCGGGAGGTCACGCTACAAAGCCGCCGGCACGTTTTACGGATGCCTCCATCATTAAGGTTTTAGAGCAAGAAGGCATTGGCCGTCCAAGTACCTATGCCTCGATCATCGATACCATTGTCCGACGCGGATACGTCAGGCGTGACCGCAATCAGTTAATTCCCACGTTTACGGCTTTCGCGACCAATAATTTGCTTGAAATCCAGTTTTCATCCTTGGTGGATACGGGGTTTACAGCAGAAATGGAGCAAGTACTCGATGACATTGCCGATGGCAAAAAGAAGGCCCTGCCCTATTTGAAGAGTTTCTTCACTGGAAAAGACGGCCTAGAAGCCAAAGTAACCGAGGGGCTAGATAGCATCGATGCCAGAGCGGTATCTGGCATCACATTTGAAAAATGGAATCCGTACATCGTTCGAGTAGGCAAATTTGGTCCCTATGTTGAATTGGGGGAAGGCGATGAACGTCAGGTAGCTTCGATCCCGTATACGACGGCACCAGGCGACCTCACCGCCGAGGAATTGCAATCCTTTCTTAGTGAGAAAGAACGTGGAGATGACGTTTTAGGAATTCATCCCGTCATGGAATTGCCCGTTTTTGTGAAAAAAGGACCGTTTGGACACTACGTCCAAATGGGTGACGATGAACAAGAGGGAAAACCAAAGCGTATTTCCATACCCAAAACGATCGACCCTTCGACTGTCGATTTTGCCGTTGCCGTCAAATTACTCGAACTCCCACGCGAACTGGGCAACCATCCGGAATCCGGGAAGGTTATCAAGACGAATATTGGGCGTTTTGGGCCGTACGTTCAACACGCCTCTGTTTTTGCGTCCCTTACAAAAGATGACGATGTCCTAACGATTGGATTTGACCGAGCGCTTGAACTCCTTTTGAAAAAAGAAGCCAAAAGCAAGCCGCTCCGTACCATTGGCGAGCATCCTGAGTCGGGAGAGCTCATCGAAGTTTGGGACGGACGATATGGCCCCTATGTCAAGCACCAAAGGGTAAATGCTTCTCTTACTAAAGATCAGACGATCGAGTCTGTCACGCTGGAAGAAGCCCTATTTCTAATAAGCGAACGAGCGGGAAAGGCCAAAGCCCCTCGCAGTAAGGGAAAAGCTAAAACCGCAACCAAAGCCAAGGCTACTACCAAAGCCAAATCCACGTCCAAACCCAAAACAAAGTCTGCTTCCAAGGCCAAAGCGCCGGCCAAAAAGACTAAGCCGTCGCCGAAAAAATAAGCTCACTCGAAGCGTTTGCTTAGATTTTTGCTATCTGCCGACGTCTAATTTCCCTGACCGAGCGGCCGAAAGCATATTTAAATAGCTTTCGTAGCGTTCGATGGACAAAACGTCGGATTCCACGAGTTCTTTTATGCGACAATTGGGCTCGTGGTCGTGGGTACAATTCGGGAATCTACATTCACCCATGTATTCCCGATACTCTATAAAATAGTGGGAAAGCTCTTCGGGCTCTACAAAATACAGACCAAACTCGCGCAGTCCCGGCGTATCGCCAATAAAACCACCTTGGGGAAGCCGAATAAGCTCGGCATATGTCGTGGTGTGTTTACCTTTTTGGGTACTTTGGCTGATAGATCCGGTTTTTAAGTCCGTGTCTGGAATAAGCGTATTAAGCAAAGACGACTTGCCTACGCCAGAAGGGCCAATAAAAACGTGAATACCGGATGCTAGCCAAGGCTGCAGATCGTTCGTGCCCCCTTCTACTTTCGTGCTTGTAAAGACAACCTCATATCCGAGCCCTGCATACAGCTCGGCGAAAAACATAACGACCTCTTCAGCCGCTTCGTCCATCAAGTCTGCCTTATTGAAGATGATCCCAGCTGGCACATGAAGATATTCGGCCATCACTAAAACCCGATCAATAAAACCAGGGTTGATTCTGGGATTGCGAATACTTTGAACAATCCAAGCCTTGTCGACATTGGCCACAATAATGTGCTCTTTCCCCTGCTTTCGACCGGCCGCCCTCCTGCTTAGCTTATTTCTCCGGTCAAGCCGCTGAGTAATAATGCCTGTCTTATCCTCATTCAAGTCAAAAACAACTCGGTCGCCAATAACGACGGGGTTAGTGGCCTCTTCTTCTGCAAGCCTAAACTTGCCCCGAATTGTACAGGAAAAGGTGCCCTCTGGGTTCAACACCTCATACCAACTACCCGTAGACCGAAGTACTATTCCTTCCAATTCAAGCCCGCGTTTTTGGTCGAACGTGAACAGGTTCAACATCAACTATTTCATCTTCCAGTTCGATGCGAGACCCCTTATCATGGGCGGTTAGGCGTGGTTTTTCGCTAGTCAATCGAGCGATTTCCAACTCTAGGTCTTCTATTTTCCCACTCAAACCCATTATCGATTGATCCACAGCGCGTCTCATCATCCCTTCTAATTCGCTGGTCGTCAAGCTACCGGATGCCTCACCGGTCGTTATTGACTTCGCCTCTCGCCCGCTTTTTCGGTGATTTAAAATCATTTTCACGAGCGTCAAAACAGAGACGCTTAAAATGGAAAAAATAAATAAAATCAAAATCTCTTCAGGCATGGTCCACCTTTAAATTCTAAAATCGTTGTCGAATCGTTATTAAATGCTTTTTAATGGTCCGCTTGCGACGACCGAGATGCCTCCTTCGTGTGGTCAGAATCGCCTAGTAAAAGCCTCTCTGATGAGGCTAACAGCTGAGCTGATTCCAATTCATCGATGCGAGCTACAAGAGGCTCAATGGCTTCGTTCACCGTCGCCAAAATGCGCTGCTCTAGTTCCGAATATTTCATGCTGGCACCCTCTTGAACAGTAGGAAGGGCCATATTTTGCCGCTTATGCTCCAAAAGCATTTTAAAAAGCAGCAAAAACGATCCGAAAATGATCCCGACAATGGCAACAGGCATACGTTTCTCTGATTTTAGGAAAGCGATGGACAATTTAAAGCCAAAATCTCGTCTACGCTCTTTATGTGATGCAGGTTACGTCAGCAAACGCCTAGATATCGTTACCGCGAGGGGTAAAGGACTGAATTCCGGTCAACTCACGTCCCAGAATAAGCCCATGAATGTCGAAGGTGCCTTCATAAGTGTTGACACTTTCCAGATTTACCATGTGGTGAATCACTCGGAATTCACCGGTGATCCCGTTTCCACCCAACATGTCGCGAGCAATTCGAGCTATAGCCAATGCCTTTCCACAGTTATTTCGTTTCGCTAACGAAATCATCGAAGGTGTTGCCTGACCTGCGTCCTTTAGCTGCCCTAGACGCCAGGCCAGTAGCTGCATTTGAGTAATATCGGTCACCATATTGGCCAATTTAGTTTGAACCAATTGCATGGCGCCCAGCGGATATCCAAACTGTTTTCTTTCCATGACGTAGCGGCGAGCTCGCTGGTAACAGTCCTCAGCAGCGCCAAGGGCGCCCCATACGATTCCATACCTTGCATTATTTAGGCACGCAAAAGGGCCTTTTAACCCTTTAACGTCGGGAAACATGTTCGAATCAGGTACAAATACGTCTTCCATCACTATTTCGCCGGTTATGGACGCTCTAAGTGACATCTTGTTGTGCGTTTTGGGAGCTGAAAGCCCAGGCATCCCCTTGTCCAATACGAAGCCCCTAATTTCTCCCGGATCAGAAGCTTTCTCTTTTGCTTTGGCCCAGACCACAAAAACATCGGCAAAAGGCGAATTTGTAATCCACATTTTAGCTCCGTTTAATATCCAACCACCTTCGGTACGCAGCGCCGTCGTGGTCATAGAGCCCGGGTCAGAACCGTGGTCCGGCTCGGTCAATCCGAAACACCCAATGAGCTCAGCGGTCGCTAATTTCGGAAGGTATTTTTCCCGAAGTTCTGGCGTGCCAAATGCATGTATGGGGTACATCACCAAAGAAGACTGAACCGACGCAAAGGAACGGTAGCCCGAGTCGACTCTTTCCAATTCTCTTGCAATCAGGCCATAAGACATATAGCTGACGCCCGCCCCCCCGTATGCTTCTGGAATAGTAGACCCCAAAAGTCCTAGTTCTCCTAATTCACGGGGAATCTCCGGATGAAACACTTCATCCTGATTTCCTTCAAGCGCGCGAGGCTCCAGTTGGGACTGGGCATATTCGCGAGCGGTCTCCATAATCAATCGTTCCTCTTCACCCAGAAGGGACTCAAATTGAAAGGCATCGTCAGGATTAAAAAACGGCTTGGACATACAATCAAAAAGTTTGGTTACGAATCCTTTGGAGGAGTTCCTGTAAGATACTGTGTTCCCATTCTCCGCACACGCACAAGACTGAATACCTTGTGAACTTGGCGTGTTTTCGGCCCGATAATCGTACATTCGGGTTCACCAAAACCACTGCCATGCCTCTTCAAGTCGTCATTATTGGAACGGGACTAATGGGTGGGTCGATGGGCCTTGCTCTTCGTGCCGCCGACTCCTCCACTGTTGTTATTGGAGTTGATTCGGAAGAAGTGCTTAGCCTCGCTCTCGCCCGCGGAGCTATTTCCGAAGGATCCCTCGTTGCCAGTTCAGCCGTTTCAAGAGCGGACCTAGTCATAATTGCTACTCCTCCCTCGGTGGCACTGGCTGTCCTTGAAGAAATCGCCCCTTTTGTGCCCCCGGGGGCTGTTGTGACGGATATGAGTTCGGTAAAGCGGCCGATTGCAATCGCAGCGCAGCAATGGTTGGGGAAAAACGTGTTGTTTGTTGGCGGGCACCCGATGACGGGGTCAGAAAAGAGTGGGATTAAGCACGCCAATTCACTCCTGTTTGAAAACGCTACGTACGTATTGTGCCCACATGAACAGGCGCATATGGAGTCTCCTGAACAGTACAAGCTCCTGACGGAGGTTCTTGGACAGTCTGGGGCCCGAATAATCGTGATGTCGGCAACAAAGCACGATCGCATTGCGGCTTGCGTGAGCCACATTCCGCAAATTTTGTCCGTTTTGTTAGTAAATCTAGCCGGAAAAGCCCGCCTTCGGGACCCTGAAGTACTGTTACTGGCTGCCGGAGGGTTTCGAGACATGACCAGAATTGCCTCCTCCCCCTTTCAAATGTGGCGAGATATCTTGGAAAGCAATGAAGATGAGATTGTTGGCGCATTAAACATCTTGCAATCCCAAATTGAAGAAGTCAAGACGGATTTAATTTCTGGCGATTTGACGCTGATGCGTGGCCAGTTTCAAGATGCCGAGCAAACGCGCGATTTTATTCCAACCGATCGAAAAGGATTTCTAAAGCCACTGGCCGACGTGTTTGTTTTTACGTCGGATAGGCCAGGGGCATTGGTTGATATCACTTCTTCGCTGTTTCAAGCAAAGCTCAACATAAAGGACATCGAATTACTTCGTATAAGAGAAGGGACGGGCGGAACGTTTAGACTGGGATTCGATTCTTTGCTTGATGCGAAGCAAGCCGTTGACGTTTTAAATTTAGCTGGGTTCTCGGCGTATCAATTGTAGGGACATTCACGTCTGCCGATTGTCCTGCAACGTTGCCAAACGTATTTTCGATGCTGCGTAAGCTCTCTCGAACGCGAGTATGCCCATTTGTCCCACCCATCTTCCTAAAATCGTGACTGAAACGCCTTTAAAAAGTACTCCCCTCAACGACCAGCACGTGCAACTTGGAGCAAAAATGGTCCCTTTTGCGGGGTACTCCATGCCCGTTCAATATTCAGGCATCATTGAAGAGCATCTGGCTGTGCGCAACCAAGCGGGTCTATTTGATGTGAGCCACATGGGTGAGGTTAGTGTCACGGGGCCCAACGCCTTGGCCTTTATTCAACAGTTGGTTACGAACGACGTCGCCACTCTTTATGACGGCAAGGCCTTGTATTCAGCCATGTGCAATGCGGAAGGCGGCATCATTGACGACCTGTTGGTTTATCGCATCAACGAGTTGGAGTACATGCTTGTCATCAATGCCGGTAATATTGACGAGGATTGGGCGTGGATGCAAAGCAACAATGCTGCGAACGCCATTTTGGAGAACAAATCTGCTGAGATGGGCCTTCTAGCGCTTCAAGGCCCAGCGTCCTTCAAAATTCTGGAAAGTGCGACAGGATTTGATGCTTCCCAGTTGAAGTATTACCACTTTTCATCTCCCGAACCTGACGCTTTCCTTGGTCTTTCGGGAGTGATTGTTTCGCGCACGGGATATACGGGAGAGGTTGGCGTGGAAATCTATTGCGCTGCAAAGGATGCTTCCATTGTTTGGGACGCCCTATTAAAAGCGGGGCGCGCGTTTGGCATTAAACCTACTGGCTTAGGCGCTCGCGATACGCTGCGATTGGAGAGCGGATTTTGTCTTCATGGCAACGACATTTCAAAGAGTCACAATCCAATTGAAGCGGGACTGGGATGGGTAACTAAGCTGGATAAGCCCTTTTTCAACGGTAAAGAGGTCCTCGCCAAAATCAAAAACGATGGGCCGTCGCATAGACTTGTGGGCTTCGTAGTCAATGAACGCGGAATCCCGCGTCACGGATATGAAATTCAGGATCTAGAAGGGCAATCAATTGGTGAGGTCACTAGCGGAACGCAATCACCGATTTTGAATACAGGAATCGGCATGGGGTATGTCAAAAACACCCCGGATTTCACGACGCCTGGATCCCAAATACAAATTTCTGCTCGCGGAAAAGTGTTTTCCGCCACCGTTCAAAAACCACCATTTCATATTGCGAAATAAGCCAATAGCAATTGGCGGGTAGTGTTAGAACATCGTAGATTCCCCAATGGCCACGAACGTACAGAAAAGAAAAACCACCAAGCCTAAACAAAGCGAACTAGGTCCGCTCGTTTCGCCTCAGCGAAAACGTGAAGTGCTTGGTTTTATATTGATCGTAGTGTGTGTGCTGGTCACACTGTCTGTTCTGACCTACGATGCTGCAGACAATCTGCTGGCCCAACGATTTTCGTGGAATTCACTGCTTGCTCCCGGTTCAAAAAACGCCGGCAATGCCTTGGGATTGACGGGCGGCGCCATCGCGCTTTATCTAGTGCCCAAATTTCTTGGCTATTGTGTTCTGGCTCTTCCTTTTGTTGGTATGTCCTGGGGCTATGCATGGCTACGCCACCGATCGACCTCGCACTTAAGGTTTACATCTGCGCTAGTTTTTACAGCCGCGTATCTATTGGCGACCTTGTTTGGATGGATATCGATCACGGTACATTCTGATTTGATCGTTTATAGTGGCGAGTGGGGATTTGGCGCAGCCGGCTGGGCTCAGCGCATCTTCGGCTCGATTGGGTCATTTATAATCATCATATCTGCCTTCACGATTACGATGTTGCTGTTGGTAGACCGAGATATCCAGCGGACCATTGATCGCGTTGAAAATAGGTTTTTGTCGA
>CALEEY010000139.1 GCA_937877085.1 uncultured Bacteroidota bacterium | reverse complement strand
CAGCCTCCACGCATCAAAAAACGCCGTCAAATCTTGATAATTTGATCGGTTTTTAGGCACATTATTAGGCGTAGATCCAGAGCCACAGGCCATCAAAAACATGGAAAAAAGGACTACTACTCCAAAGCGGATGGATAAGAGGTGGTGTTTCATAGCTGGCGAGGGTAGGTGGGATAAAAATTGGGTGGGGGGTGGGCTCACGACGGTTGCACGTCGCCGTGTAGAGTATACGAACCGAGCTTATACGTTATGTCCATAGCCCGTCGGACGCGTGATTCGGGTCGTTTCACTCCCGTAACATACATCGAAATAGAACGCTGCATACCCGGCGTCATCGAGTAAAAGCGATCTGAAGCCGAGCGGTCCATTTTAAGAGCTTCAATCAGCTCTTCAGCGAGATCTGGAGTATCAGGATCAGGATCGGAAACAAGCTTAGCTATGACCATGTCACCTAACTTCGCACCGACCCGACGCAAAACAGGCAAGCCCATCACCAAATGAAAGGTGCCTTCGGCAGAGTTATGAATGGCGCGATTTTCATCAACCCCATTGATAGTCGCAATTACTCTACGAGTCCCGCTTTTCATTAGGGATTCAGCGACGTCTTCTGGAATGGGCATGTAGTGGTACTTCATCCCGTAATTTTGTCGGAGAATGGGCGCAGGAAACTCAAAAAAACTAGGTTTAGCACCCATACTCAATTGGGAAATGTCGCGTCCAAAAGATCTGCCAGCCGGACTCCAGCTTGTTTGATTCTCGTTTCTAGCTTATCGATATGCTGATCGTAGTAAGCCTGTCCTAGGTCGGTCCCGGTAAAACTGTACGCTGAACTTGAAACGACCTCGAACGATTCTTCCGTCCATTGCACGGGATTGGTAGAGGCCCAATTGGCGCGGTCGGCATCTGAGATCTGGAAGAATAATACAGAAGCGTAGTCCAACCATGGCCTTCCGGAGTGTTCAAGAAGGCCATAATCCCACATTCCGTGCATATTTGCGGGCTTCCCAAACAGGGTGATCTTCGTGTCGTTACCCCCTCGGTCATCGGCGTAGCCAGCGTGCATGGGTTGGTGAATATCGCCCACAAAATGAGCCACGAATTTCAAATCAACCGCATGTTCGGCTCTGGTTCGGGACGGATCCCGCAGGGCAGCGAGAGATTCTTCGATACCTTCTACAACACAAAAGGCCTCTCCACAATCTCTTTCCGCGTCGAAGGACGAAGCGCCACGCGGAAGATTGACGTAATGAGCGGTGGACCATCGATCGTATGTTTCATCTTTTCCACGAACATCGTCGGCCCAAAGGCAGCTTTCCATGAACCGGGGATACGCTTCATCTCCAGCCAAAAGGGAAGAAATACTGGCTCTGGTAGATGGCTTCATTTCCCACCAAGCGATCATGCAGACCATTTTATGTCCGTCCCAACCCCAGCGTCGCACGTTTTCTTCTGCTAGCGTGGAGATTGCAAGCGTTTCCTTTGGTGAATTGGTGCTAGTTAATGCAGGCAGATTTCCAGACAGCAACGGATGAAGGGCAAATATCGCGATAGCTAGTAGCATAGGTAGGGGAGAGTTGATGATTCACCAATCTAACGGTCGGATGCAATCACAACAACAGGAAATCGCCCAATCTTTTGGGTATTTTGTACCTTTTGAAGGCGCGCTCCAACCATCCGACCAAGGCTGAAAAAATGGATCTATCCATTGCTTTATTATCGCTTGCGGCTTTGGCCATTGCTTTCTCCTACTCGTCGGTTGGCCTAGGGGGAGGGTCCTCGTATACCGCGCTTTTAGCTATTGTCGGCTTTAGCTACTTGCTGATTCCCTCTTTTTCGTTAGCTCTCAATACCATCGTTACATTGGGTGCCACCATTCAGTTTTGGAGGCACAAGCACTTAAAATGGTCCATTTTAGCTCCTTTTGTCTTGACCTCGATGCCGGCAGCATACCTGGGCGGCAGTTTAGAACTAAGCGAAAACGTCTTTCAGCTACTCCTATTAGGAAGTCTGATAACGGTAGCTGCGCGTATTTACTTGTGGAAGGATCCTGTTTTTAAAATACCTCGGTCACGTAGTTTTCAACTCTGGTTATCCCTTGGACTAGGCTTGGTTCTTGGTTTTATCGCGGGTACGGTGGGCATTGGAGGCGGCATTTATCTCGTACCCATAATTGTTCTAACAGGAATAGGTACGGAAAAACAAGCCGCAGCTGCGGGCGCCGCGTTCATTTTAATAAACTCGATTGTTGGTTTAACAGCGCGTGCGCAATTGGTTGACCTTCCGCTCGACCAATTGGTACCACTTGGAGCATCTGTCTTTGTTGGGGGCCTATTGGGGTCGCATTTGGGCGCCGGCCACTGGCAATCCAAAACCCTCCAGAAAGTGTTGGGTGCCATCATATTGGTCGCAATTGTTTTATTGGTCCGCAAGGTATTTTTCTGACGAAGCACCATCCGTTCCCTCGGGAGCTAGGAAAGACCATGGTATATCACCCATTTCTTGCACACACCGAGACGTTCTACCTCGTAGACGGGGAAGGGTATCTCAGAGGGCTGTACAATGGAACCCTTCCGTTAGAAGTGGAGCGTTTGCTTGAGGACGCCCGGATGCTACTTTCTGAAAAAACGAGTTCCTGAGACTTTTGCTAAATGGCCCCTTTTTTCAACTGTTTCACAGCATAGTCCACAGCGCGCGCCGTTAATGCCAGATACGTGATCGAGGGATTTTGAACGGCGGTCGAAGTCATACAAGCGCCGTCGGTTACAAATAGATTACTTACTTCGTGGGCCTGATTAAACTCATTTAGAACGGAGGTTTTGGGGTCTCGTCCCATTCTTGCCGTTCCCATCTCATGAATGGCGAGTCCAGGAGCGTTGGTATCGATGTCGTCAGTGACCGAAATGTCTCGAAATCCGGCTGCTTCCATCATTTCCGTTGCACATTCCATGCAATCACGGCGCATGGCTTTCTCATTCTCCCCCCAATCGGCGTGTACAATAAGTTGAGGAATTCCCCATTGGTCGACAGCATCTGGGGAAAGACGGCAGTGATTTTCAAATCGTGGTAGCGTTTCGCCGTAACCCCATAATTGCATTTCCCAAGGTCCGGGATCTCGAAGACGCTCTTTTAAATCGGCACCTATTCCGGCCGCGTTCGATCCGCGGTGGGGCCCCGAGCGCCACGAGGATCCCTGATAAGCAAAACCGCGCAGGTAATCGCTTCGACTGGACTGCTCGTCTAGGTTTCGAAAACGAGGTATGTAGATACCGTTTGGCCGGGATCCCGAATAAAAACGATCGTCAAAGGCATCGGTAAAGCCACTGGCAATAATTCCCATATGATGGTCGCCTAAATAGTGCCCAAGGACCCCACTTCCGTTGGCTATTCCATTCGGGAACGCTTCACTTTTCGAGTTGAGCATGATTTGGGTTGTCCCAAGGGTAGACGCGCACATGAAGATTACTTTGGCAAAATAGGCGGTCGTTTCGTGCGTTTCCGCATCAATTACCTGTACGCCCTCGGCTCTCTGCGTTTCCGCATTGTAAATAATGCTGTGCACAATGGAATTCGGTCGCAATGTCAAATTGCCGGTGACGGCAGCGGCGGGGAGGGAAACGGATACGGAGGAAAAATAAGATCGAGTAGAGCACCCGCGTTCGCACTCCCCACAATAGTGGCAAGGCTGCCTTCCATTGAGTTCTTGAGTCAAAACGGCACATCTTCCAATCGTCATTTTTCTATCAGAGTATGCCGATTCGATGGCGGCCTTGGCATGCTTTTCAACTGCCGTCATCTCCATGGGGGGCAAGAACTTACTGTCGGGAAGCTGCGCTAGTCCTTCAGCCTGCCCCGATACACCCACAAACGATTCGACATAATCATACCAAGGTTCAATGTCTTTATAACGAATGGGCCAGTCCACTCCATGACCATCTTTTAGGTTGGACTCGAAGTCCATCGGGCTCCAACGATACGTCTGCCTAGCCCACATGAGGGAACGGCCGCCCACTTGATTGGCTCTGATCCAATCAAAAGGCTTTTCTTGGATGTACGGCTGTTCGCTGTCTTTTACGAAGAGGTGTTTTGTTGCTTGACTGAACAGATATACTTTCCCCTGAGTGGCGTAGTCCTTTTGAAGCTCCTCTGGAGGAATTTGTCCTCTAAGGGGCAAATAAAACGGCTTTTTGTGCTCTGTGACAAAACTGGACTCGTGTTCAAATGACACTCCGCGTTCCAAAACGAGTGTCTTTAATCCTTTCTCGCATAGCTCTTTTGCCGCGTAACCGCCGGTCATTCCGGATCCAACTACGATGGCATCAAATTCAATTCGTTTGTGCAAATACATAGTTTTGAAAGTTAGTTAGACCACGTCCTATCTATTTCTGAACGAGCGATGTCCATTCTGGCCGTCCCAAATGGTTTGACTCGTAATTCTTCTGTCATGCCTATTTCTGACGTATAGTAGCCCGAAATGACCAATTCCTTGAGTCGACGAAAAAACTGACTCGATGCATCGGATGGCTGAAAAGAACGATCGAATGTCCGTGCATCTTCCCTGGAAATCACACCTTTAAGTGCGCTTTCGTCCAAAATATGGGGACTGAATGAAACCGAAAAGGCTTCCAAAGCGGAAGAAAACGTATTAGAATCGTTTGCCGGGTAATAATTGGCGAGCATGTTATCGATAAATCGATGAACGCCTGCTGCGACAGCTCCGGGTGTATCCGTTGGTGGGATAATGATATCTGCGATTCTACCAACGAGGCTGAACTGCTCGGCGGTTAAAAACTGAAGACTATACGATTCCGAAGAGGGAGTAGAGCAGCCCGCGAGGAGACCCGAGAGGGTAGAAGCCGAAAGGGTGCCGCCAACCAGCACACCTAACCTGGAAATTGCATCTCGACGATTCATAGAAGCATTGTCTGGTGAAACGGGAAGATCGGATCTTCGGCCATGACTTCAAAGCCAGACAGCACCCATCGAATCAACTTACTTCTTGCGCCTCAATAACTTGAACGCTCCGAAGCCGACCACGCCAGCGATTAAAAGTAGCGGAATCCAGCCTAAAAACTGAAGCAGAAACAATAAAACACCTACGGACGCAGCCCCTTGGACCCAGCCGATAAATTGACCTTTGGTTCGAGCGCTTTCAAGCTGTTCTTGGGTGTAAACAGCAGTTTCGTATTTGCTTGGCATAGTAAGGATACTCGGTTGGCGTGAACTACTGGCCCTAATTACGAGTCTAACTGCAAAAGAGTTACCGAGACGCTACGTCCGTAGCTTTACTTTATTGCCAGGTGCTTAGCAACGCGCCCATGCACACCAGCGTGACCAGATTGTAGAGCGAATTTATAAGCCAAAGCGCAAGACTTTGTCCAGAAAAAGCAACCTGCTGCCACCCAATGGTTAAAACAAAACCCAGCCAGACCCAAAATCCGCCTTGGATGCCTGCCGTTAAGCCGGACATACCGTACGCATCGGAAAAAGCGTTCAGTACGTGCAAAAGGACGTAGGCCATCAACAATGCGAAAACGAATGTGACTCCATACGATTTCAGGGGATTAAATTTTGCTCTGAGTTCCTCTTCTGTTTTGCCTTCCAATTCCATCCATTTTTTTCCAAATAGAGGTCCATACCAAATGGATCCAACGATCATCGGGATCAATCCAGCCACGAAAACGGCGAGATAGTTTATAGGAGCATCCATTGTTCTTACCGGTTGGTTGAGGGATTTCGTTAATTACCGTGATTTATGGGACTTGCGCAAGAGGGCCGTTCCATTCCTTTGTTTAAGGTTTCGCGGCAGGGCCCATCGTGCGATCTAGTTGGTCGGAGGAGGCGGGCCCATCGAGCGATCTAGATGGTGGGAGGAGGCGGGCCAAAATGCTCAATGATTCGAGCGTTGAAATCTGCTTCGGAGA
>CALEEY010000138.1 GCA_937877085.1 uncultured Bacteroidota bacterium | reverse complement strand
AGGGGCATCACGATCCGGGCAAGAAACGCATCGGGGTGTTACCTTTAGTTCGGGTCCGTGCAAATTTCAACATCTGGGTGTTCCAAATTAGACACGGGCCTCTAAAGGAGATTTCGATTTGAATTGGTTTTGGGGAAGTTGGGCCGTTTTGGAAAAAGACATTCGATTGGAATGGCGGAATCGGTATGCGCTCAATATGCTGCTGATGTTTGTGATGTCTTCCCTGTTCTTGATTGCCCTCGCAATAGGTCAAGATCCCATTAGTGAGCACATGAAATCGGCCCTTTTGTGGGTGGTTATCATGTTTTCTGCGGCGATAGGCCTCGGGCGCTCGTTTATCGCCGAAGAGGAACGAGGAACGGTGCTTTTACTTCAATTGAATGTACGCGGCAGCCAAGTATTGGCTGGAAAGTTGATTTTCAACTTCATTTTGCTGGCTGCTGTGGATCTGGTTGGGCTTGGAATGTTTAGCTTTTTGTTGGACATGCAGGTCGAAAATTTGTCGCTAATGTTACTCGTGCTGACCCTTGGCTCTATTGGCCTTGCTGGTGCTACGACGCTGCTTTCGGCAATTATTGCTCGGGCTTCAAACAAAGGGCCACTGCTCCCCGTCTTGCTTTTTCCCATGCTTATTCCCCTATTGCTTTCAGTGGTGCGTGCCGCCTCTCAAGCGTTGGAAGGAGGCCTGGGGTGGAGCGGCGTACAGGTCGAGCTAACAACGATAGGCGCTTTTGCCGGCGTGGTGCTGACCGCATCGTTTTTATTGTTCGAATTTGTCTGGACAGAATAAGATAAATCCTTCTCCAACAATTGACTTGCGGGATCATATTCCCGTCCTTAAGATCTGATAGTTGATCCTACTTTATATGAAACAGGACGTGCAGCCATTGATCGTTAATGTCAAAAGATACACGCTGGTCAGAAACCTCGTTTTTGGCTGGTTAACGGTTGTTCTTTTTGCCGGATTTCTGCTCAATTTTCCCAAGATCAACATCCTCGAGCATACCGCCAGAAACCTTTATTTTCACGTCCCGATGTGGTTTACCATGATGGCTGCGGCCTTCGTTTCCGGGTACCACTCTTTAAAAGTACTTCAAACTGGCGACCCACTTCGGGATATAAGGGCGCTGCAAGCGGCGCGTATTGGCACTTTTTTCGGCATCCTAGGCCTGAGTACCGGAATTGTTTGGTCTCGTTTTACGTGGTATGTAGGAACCGACGTCTGGTGGAATTTTGACCCCCGGCAGATAATGGTCTCGATTCAATTGCTTATTTATGGCGGGTATTTTGTTCTTCGTTCTGCTTTTGATGAGCCCAATCGGAGGGCAAAAATCAGTGCCGTATTCAATCTTTTTGCGATGACCGCCCTCCCCTTTTTGCTCTATGTAATCCCCCGGCAAATGGAGAGCTTGCACCCAGGAGCGGAAGGAAATCCAGCCTTCAGCCAGATTACCCACCCCGTCATGCGGTTAGTGTTCTACCCTGCAATTATTGGGTTTATTGGTCTTTTTTGGGTGTTATATACGCAGCGCGTTCGTGTCGCATGGTTAAAATATCGAGTAACTCAAGATTCTGAAATGTAATGAAGACATCTCTCGCAGCTCTTTTCCAGGACGCCTCGCAAGCGATACTAGCAGACTCTACCACAGCTAATACTGTTTCCACGGCTTATGATAGCCTTTGGTCTGGGGCAGATATACCAACCCAGGCTCCATCGGCTCTGGAACAGGTAATGCTTTCCGACGAAAAGATATTTGTCGTATTGGCCGTCGTTTTAATTATTTGGACAGGCATTATAATTCTTGTTTTACGCACAGACAGGCACCTTCAACGGGTGGAACGATCTGTAGCGGAGAACATTCCATTGGGCGACGACGACCTGTAAACCTCTCTTTTAATCGATCTATTCAAGGTGCATATATGAAGCCGAAAACGATCATCGGACTCATTTTAATCGCAGGATTCTCTTCCATGTTGTTCTTGAACTTTGGGCAACAAGTGGGCGGTTATATGAACTTTGAAGAAGCCCAGAAAACAGGTGACAAGGCCCATGTTGTGGGAATGTGGGTCGATAGTGAGTCTTTTAAATACGATGCCTCTTCCAACATCTTCACGTTCCATATGCAGGACGATGCCGGCAACGTGCGGGAAATCCGGTACGGTAATCCAAAACCCGCCAACTTCGAAGACGCTGAAAAACTAGTAATTGAAGGTATTTCCGAAGGCGATCATTTTGTTGCACATAACATTTTGGTCAAATGTCCTTCCAAATACAATGATGCGCGTGGATTACAGGAATACGAAGCCCCTGTAGAAGGCTAACCAACGACCTGTTTACAGGTATAGCCAGTTGGCCAGCAGAAAGAATACCAGGATGCCGAGGATATCGTTACTCGTGGTAATGAATGGGCCAGTAGCTAGCGCTGGATCGATTCCGACTTTATCCAACATCAGCGGAATGGTCGCTCCGAGCGCAGTGGCCAAAACGATCACAAAGAGCAGCGCCAGCGAAGCCGTATAAGCCAGTTCCAGGGGCCCGCGAATGCCGGCAAACGCTCCATACGCAATAATGGCAATGCCTAGTATGGATGCGGCAACCAGGCCATTGACGAGGGCGACCATGATCTCTTTAGTGATTCGCTTTCGAATATCGGTAGCCCAAATATCTCCGGAAGCCAATCCCTGAACGGCAATGGCCGAGCTTTGAATCCCTGCATTACCTGCCGTTGCCATCACAATGGGGATAAAGCTCGCGAGGATTGCAGCTGCTGCCAAGGACTTCTGGAATAGCAAAATGACTGTTGCGGCCATTGTAGCGCCTGCTAGACCCATCAACAGCCACGGAAGCCGACCACGTACAATTTGCATCACCGAGTCGGTGTGTTCCTCGCCTCCGGCCACCCCAGACATGCGCTGGTAATCTTCTTCGGCTTCTTCACGGATAACGTCCACGATATCGTCAATCGTTATGCGACCGACCAAACATCCTTCGGAATCGGTTACAGCGAGCGTTACCAAGTCGTAGCGCTCCATCAAACGGGCCACGTCTTCCTGGTCCACGTCTGTTGTTACCGACATGACGTCCTTTGTCATGATGTCCTTTATGAGCACCTTGGCTGGCGAGAGCAACAGACTCTTCATATTTACAATGCCAACCAACCGATCCAACTCATCGACCACAAAAAGCATAAAAATATCTTCCACCTGGTCGGCGTTGCGTCTGACCTCCTCGGTGGCATCGGCGACCGTGAATTCCATTCCAACAGCGACGTACTCGGCGGCCATGAGACCCCCAGCCGTGTCCTCGCGGTGAGACAGGAGCTCCTTGACGTCTATGTGATCCTCTAGTTCAGGAAGGATCTGTCGCACGACCTCTTCTGGAAGGTCCGCAAGCACGTCTGCTGCGTCGTCCGTGTACAACTCGTCGATCATGGCCGTCAGACGCTCTGGCGACATGGTGTCTACGAGGCCAGCACGGAAATCGTCATCCAACTCTGCGAGTATATCGGCGGCGCTTTCCACCGGCAACCACTCTAATACTTTCTGAGCCTCCTCTTTTGGGAGGTGGGTTACGATAATTGCCAAATCCGCTGGGTGCAGATCGGTCAAAATATTCAATACCATGCCAATCTGATCGGTATCGATCAGATCAGAAATGTCCTCGACCAGCTGGGCGTCTACTTCTAGAACTCCCATCGAGCGATCTTTTTCTTCTGGCGGTATGTTGGCTAGAACTTCCATTTCTCGCGACTATTCGGTCTCCTGAAGATAGAGGGTTAGATCGACAAAGTCCTGCGGGGTGAGTTCTTCGGCACGTTTGGATTCAATATTACTCGGAAGTTGTTTGCCGAATTCATGCACGATACTCGATAAACTATTTCGAAGTGTTTTGCGCCTCTGATTGAAAGCGGTGCGAATAATACGCCGAAGTATAGTGGGATCAACCGGCATTTCGGGCGAAACCGAAGGAAATTCCAGTCTGACAATGGCACTTTTGACGTCTGGTTTCGGATAAAAAACGTTCCTGGAAACTGGAAATAACAGTTTGGGGGTGCACGCCAATTGAACCGCCACCGAGAGAATTCCATACTCCTTGGTTCTGGGCGGGGCCACGAGTCGGGATGCGACTTCGTGTTGCAT
>CALEEY010000137.1 GCA_937877085.1 uncultured Bacteroidota bacterium | reverse complement strand
AACAATGGTGCGCAAAAAATCACGTTGCAAAATGGGCAACTTCAAGTTCGGAATGGAATCCTCGATTTGGCTTCCAATGACATCATTGTTCAGGGAAACCGTCAACCGATCATGACCTTGAACAATTCTCAAGTCAGTAGCACGATTCTCTATCCAGAATTGGAATTGAATTCAAGACTCAAGCTGCCAAGCCCAACTTTTCCATTTTCTAACCACCTTGTGGGCGAGATCGTAGTTGAGGGCCCATCTGGCTCCGAAATCAGATCAATAGGCACTAATACTGTTTCAGCATTAAGAATTGAAAGGGCCATTTCGCTCCCACCAGACAACACGCCAATTCAGGTGACCCAGAGATTTTCCTATGGTCATCAAAATGCTTCAGTAAACATGAACGGACCAGGATCTTTAGTTTTTGGGCAAGGAACTCAACTCATTCGTCGTGGAAGTGGTGCGTTGTCTCATGCACCCGTGTTTCTTGGACCCGTTTCAGTCGGATACAATCTTGATGACGGAACAGTCATTTCGCCTGCATCGGTTTTCTTCCTGGACGAGTTAGTCACTGGCTTTGAAATACCCCCGGTTGAAATCGGCGTAAATCATTTTGCCGTTATGAGTGGAAACTCCAATGATCAGATTCACATCGTCAAATTGAATCAAAATCTTAGAGTATTAGGTTCTTTGTCTGTATTTAGTGGAATATTTAATCAGGCTGACCAGGATGTTTCATTTGAAACTGGCAGCTCATTAGCATTATTTGAATTAGATGAACGGGCCCCGTCTTCGTACAGGTCAAATAGGGCTTATTCCGTTACGGGTGAAATCAATCTTGTGGTCCGTTCAATATCTGCGAGCAAGGTGTTAACCACCTCGTTTTTTCCGGCCGGCATCCCTGTAGACAGATTCGATATTGATGCTGGCCAAAATCAATCTACAATCTCTTCACGAATTTTTTTGCCGGGCGATCGAGAAGCAAATAATATTCATATTTCGACTGCTTCGGGTTCGTCGGTCAATCTATTTGGAAGCTCTCTGACAGCAGCAGATACGTTAGCTATCCATGGGGGCGCGGTTTCTTCAGATCAGTTTTCAACAATGAGAGCGAGCAACTTTTTCGAGCTTTCCACTAACGCGTCGATCGTAGGAAATATTTCTATTGTAGCAAAAGGAAACGCTTTGCTGAACGGCGAATTGAGGGTGTTGACATTTGACGCTGCTGGAGATACTGTTATTGGAGGAACCTGGGGACCGAATACCTCAATCAAGTTCTCCGGCCAAAATCAACAGGTCACGTTTGAAACAGACGAATTAGTGTTTTCAAATCTAACCATTGACTCGGTGTCAAAAGATGGCGAAACCGTTTTTTCAGGACCTAACAAAAGCGTGTTGAAAGTATCGCATAAATTGGCTCTAATTTCAGGTCGTTTAAACACAGGGCGCTCTTCAATAATAATTCAGCCCTCGGCAATAATCGAATCTTCTGAATTTTCCTGGTTATTGGGAGTAGTCAAGAGAGCTGTTGAGGCAGGCTTTACAGGAGACGTGCTGTTTCCTCTAGGGTCCAAAGAAAAGAAATTTCCCCTCTCATTAACGATACCTAGTCCTCTTCTTTCCAGCACAATCTTTAGTCTAACTTTATTTGAACAAGAACCCATGATAAAAACAGGGCTTCCTACCCAAATAAATGAGACCATTGTTCAAAACACCGATACGTACTGGTGGAAGCTAACAAGTACTGTCAACTTTGGATCAGCTCAGCCTTTTTCTATATCATCTGTACTTGATTCTGATATCGGATTTGAAGAAGTTTTACTGACGCTTAAGGTAGGCCATCCCCTTGATCAATGGACGTCAGGACCAATCAAAAATGGCACTCGCATCACCACCGGGACAATTAATGGGGGTCTTTCACCTACCGGGCTTCGCGTCAGCCCCGGTGTTTCAAACAGGAAATCAGATTGGATATTTTTTCAATTCCTAGACGCTTGGGCTGAATCGTCAAATGTAAAGGCAGACATATATTTGAACGACGAACTTTGGATTTCAGACGTAAAGCCCGGTGAAACAACGCCAATTGTACCGCTGACTCCGCCGCTAAATAGACCTTTATTGGCTACATCATCATTATTCAATCAAGATCCAATCAAAAATATTCTTGCGGTCATCGAAGTACCGTTTCAAGTTGGGAGCCTCACTAGGCTCGTTCAAGCCAAAGATACTCCTTCGTCGCCACGGCTACTTACATCCTTACCTATACAAGCCGCCCCGGGCGTCCAAGTACTTTATTTAGCGCTCAGTGAGGACGTGATTGACTTAAGTAAACCGTGGCCAGAATCAACCACTATTGTTACCAATTTAAGTGCAAATACATTTTCGGAAACCTCATCTTCGCTAACCCAAGCCTCAACATTGAAAGTGGTTTCAGCTGCGAAAGGCATTTCGTTTTCGAAGTTTGCGTCGTTTCCAACCAGTGCTTTTCCCAATCTAATTATTATCGGCGACGATCTCAGGATGGGCCTACTTGGAAACGACGGGGTGCTAAATAGAGGGGTAGTGTCTACAGACCTATTGAAGAATCCAGTAGTGCCTTTTGAATTCTCATTCGACTCAATTTATCCAAATCCTGCCCAGGATCATGCCTCCGTGATCTTTTCAATTAAGAACGATGGGCCAGTTCTCATGGAGCTATTTGATCTCATTGGAAAGAAGATCTTTTCAAATATTCTGACAGACGTTGACCCGAGAACTAAACAAATAATCACGCTTGATACAAAATATTTGGCAGCGGGGAGTTACTTTTTAAGTATATCATCCGATGGTAAACGTGAATCAAAAGCGTTAACGATCATCCGTTGAGGTCTTTTTTCTCAATAGATCAACGAGTAAAATAGAGTTCTCGATTCTTTTGAAACGTCTCTGAAATCAAATCATATTTACGTTCTTCAATCAGAATTTGATCGGACATAATTACTATCCGGTTGAAATAATTCGCTGCTGGCTCCCCTCCCCTTCCCCGGCTGCTCGTACTCGTTCCTGACGTCGCGACGATAATGGGTTTGGCGCCCTCCTGAATGGAGACGTGAGCAACGTGCGAGATGTGAAGGTGACCACACAAGATTAGGTCGACTTTCATTTCGTGGGCCAGTGCAAACGCCTCTGCAGCGCCTTTAGAAATGTCGTGGTCTCCAAGTATTTCGAGTTCTGTCAGGTGATGATGAACAACCAACACCCGAAACGACTCTGGAGGGACTTCCGAAAATCCGTTTCGAATCTGCTTGAGTTCTCTTTTCGTAATTCTGCCACCCTGAACCGTCCAACCAAATGCCGAGTTTATGCCCTGCACGACAACATGTGCCGCGGGTTGAATCTTGTCTGAAGAGGTCTCAGGGCGCACCTCGGCTTCAGGCCCTCCCAGTTCTAGTCGCGGAGCAAGATCCGCGGTAATCAGCCTTTTGTAGCGTCTCAGAGGGTCAAATAGCCTTGAACCTAGGCGCCACCAAGGGAATACATCGTGATTTCCCGGAACGACAAGGGTGGGCGCGTCGAATGCTTCCAGCATTCGACGCGCCGCCCTAAACTGATGCCCGAATGCACGCTGGGTTAGATCCCCACTGACAACGACCAAATCCACGTCGGCCGCATTAATATCATTAATAAGCGCTTCAACAATGGTTGGATGGCTAATCCGTCCAAAGTGAATGTCCGAAA
This sequence comes from uncultured Bacteroidota bacterium, assembly GCA_937877085.1. Classification (GTDB taxonomy): domain Bacteria; phylum Bacteroidota; class Rhodothermia; order Rhodothermales; family UBA10348; genus UBA10348. The sequence continues at coordinate 959 of CALEEY010000137.1, read as the reverse complement.
TATGGGCTATGCGCTTCAATATCAAAAACTACAGCAGCATGGTGATTGGATCTTCCAAGTAGCCTTGCAGGGTCGCAAGAAACTCCGAGCCAGTTGCACCATCGACCACGCGATGATCGCACGATAGCGTTAGTTTCATGCGCTTGCCCGGAACGACAGCACCGGACTTGACTACAGGCACATCGCGAATAGCTCCGATCGCCAAAATAGTCGCGTTGGGCGGGTTGATAATGGCCGTAAACTCTTCGATTCCAAACATTCCTAGATTGCTGGTCGAAAAGGTCGACCCGGTCCAATCTGCTGGTTGTAATTGCTTGTTACGAGCCCGAGTAGCCAGATCTTTGGTTTCGCTTCCAATCTGCGACAGTCCTTTGCGATCTGCATGCCGAATGACCGGCGTAATCAATCCATCTTCTACGGCGACAGCTACGGCTATGTGCACTTCGTTATGCAGATGTATTTCGCCTTCAGCTTCCATCCAAGATGCATTCACCCAAGGATGCTTCAACAGTGCCAACGCGCTGGCCTTGGTCACCAGGTCATTGAATGACACCTTTCCAAGGTCTTTGGCGGCTGCCTTTTCATTTAGTTTATTGCGGAAAGCAACAGCGGCTTCCATATCCACATCTATGGTAAGATAAAAATGCGGACTAGTAAACTTGCTTTCGGCTAGACGGCGTGCAATCGTTTTGCGCATCTGCGATACGCGGACCGTCTGATAGGCACCAGGTACAGCGACTGGTGCTGTCTGGGTAGGCGATACGGGTGCGGGAGCCGTTGGAGGCACAGGGGCCGCCACAGGAGGACTGATTGTTGCCGGTACGTTGGTTCCGCCAGCCAATGCGGTTTCAATGTCCCTCTTCACAATGCGACCTTCGGGACCTGAACCAGCAAGCGCGGAAAGGCTAATTCCGTGCTCGTCTGCCAATTTTTTGGCCAATGGCGACGCTTTAACTCGG
>CALEEY010000136.1 GCA_937877085.1 uncultured Bacteroidota bacterium | reverse complement strand
GGTCACCGGCTGCAAGACCGAGTGAGGAAAGGCCGGGGACAACGGCTAATTTGTAATTGTCCGGAGTAATGGCAAAAACGTTTTCACCCTGATCGTAGTTTAAAACCCAAACGTTTCCTGTATTGTATTCCGAACCAAATACTTCTTGGTTTCCATCTCCATCAATGTCCACTTTTAGGATCCCAAAAAGAGGAACGGTGTCGCTTGTAGGGTTGATATGGGCCCAGTGCGTTCCTTGATCTCCAGATGGAAGAAAATAAGTATTCGGTGCAACGGCTTGGCCAATAGTGAGGTTGTTGTTATTCCAGGAAGACATAACTAGTTCAACGATTCCATTACCATCAAGGTCTGCAGATACCATTCCATAAGCGGATCCGCCGCCTCGGTCAACCAAGTCGGGCGCAATGGCTCGTGTAGTTGCGACCATTTCGTTAGACCAGGTCTCAAAGCCCGATCCGATGTCCCCGTCAACAGAGATAATCCACCACTTGTCGTGCGCATTATTACCGCCGTTGTTACCAAACATCATTTCCTGTTTGCCATCATTGTCGACGTCTTCTACTACAATCTGCTCCTGTTGCCAACGGTCTGGCTGGTCGGGCATTTGGTAAATGGTTGTCGGAGCGGAGCCATAATCGTTGTCCGTACCTGAAAATTCAAAAACGTATAGACCCGTTTTATAATCAGGATTCGCAAACTTCGCAGCACATCCAGTACTGGTAGTGGCACATCCGGAGAAAAAGTAAATTTCTCCTTTTCCATCTCCGTCCATATCGCCGCCGGCAATGGCGCGACCGTTTCCGGTTCCAGAGTAATCGTCTAGCCAAGGAGTCGAATACACGTGCTCCCACAAATCAGGGCCAATGGCTTCTAATACGTGAACCCGACCTCCGCCGGTATAATCTGACACAAGGACTTCCATTTTACCATCGCCGTCTAGGTCGTATGGCCCAGAAACCGTGCGGACCCCTGAATGGCTGGGTGGATATGGTGCATGAGGATCGGTCGACCGTTCCACAATGAATGAGTAGTCGGTACTCTGGCCAAAAGCGTTTCCTACAAAAAGAAACGACAAAACCATGAGTAAATTAGTAGCTTTGCGCATAATGCCTCCAGAAATAGTGAGAAATGATCGAGGATGCCTAATTTTATAGTCTATCGGCAGGTGGGCCTCGATCCGTATTCAAATATGATTGAAACAGTAGTTTATTAAATTGTAACCAACGAATCAACCAAAATCGACCGTGATATTTAACAAAATGGTCTTGCGATTTACAAACTTTGTGGCCCTTTCCATTTTTCTCGTTGCGTTGGCACATGCACAAGGACTGAAACACGAAATGAGGGGGGCTTGGTTGACCACCGTTTACGGGCTGGATTGGCCAACTCAACCCGCTCAATCCACAGCCAGTCAAATTGCACAACTGACGCAAATATTTGACAATTTAAAGCGTGTGGGCATCAACGCGGTCTTTTTTCAGATTCGATCAGAGGCCGACGCCATGTACGAATCCCAAAATGAACCGTGGTCGCGGTTTTTGACGGGCACGATGGGTGTGCCTCCAAGCCCCTATTACGACCCCCTCGGATTAGCCATCGAATTGGCACACGATCGCGGTATGGAACTTCACGCTTGGATGAATCCATTTAGAGCGGTGAGTTCGCGAGGGCCGTTTGGGCTGAGTGCGACCCATATTGCCAGAACAAGGCCCGACTGGATTCTTAATGTGAAGTACAAAGGCTCAGATCCTTTGTTAAAAG
>CALEEY010000135.1 GCA_937877085.1 uncultured Bacteroidota bacterium | reverse complement strand
GCCCCATTGTTAAACAAGGGGTTCCCTACCTTACGAATTGGAATTTTGAATACAATACCTCCGAAACTGGAGCCTCTATTTTTGAATTGATTAGAAGAAATAATTTGAAAGCGGATTCAACTCTACCCGCCCAAGTCTCTGATTTATTTGATGATATGTCGATTAACTTTGGATCAGACATGAGCGCTTGGAGATGGGAAAACATTCAAGATAGGAGTCTCTACTACCCTGGTACCTCAGCACGCGTGGCAGATGGCGGCCGGCCGGAAGCGTCATTTCTGGCGAAATATCATCCGATTAATGTGGGCGGACCGGGGCACCCTCAAACCTTTGTGTGGGGATCCGCTTACGTGAATAGTACGCTGACGCTAACTTCTGCTTGGGAGGGCGCCATTGATCTGGACCAAGAAGAACTACTTTATCGAAGGCCCTTCATAGATTACACCAGCTTTCTTGGGTCATTTATTTCTTCAGACCGCCCCATCGTGCTCAATCGTTTGTCGGATCAAAACCTGAGCCACTCTACTCGCATTCTTCCTATCGGGTCGTCAAAATGATGCAAATCGCATACATAGGACTCGATGCAGGGGGTAGCAAGATCGAGGCCGTTGGAAAAAAGGGCTCTGTCCTAAAAACGGTTACGATCCCTAGCGTCAATGCGCGCTTTGAAGGCCCCACACAGACTGTGGACCGACTCATCGAGGCGGTTAAACGCATTTCAAATGCGCTGGGCCATTCAGGAGAAATCAGACTGTGTGCCGGGCTGGCTGGAGTAGCCTCAGAAGCCTCTCAACAAGACCTGAGAGAGCTCCTAGCGAGGGCGATGGGCGCTCCCGCGGCTCACATTAGCATCGTTAGCGACGCTTTGGTCGCGTTTCAGGCAGCTTTTCCTGCGGAGGAGGCTGGGACTCCTAAGGCAAAGGCAACCACCGCAGCAGCTCGTCCAGCCCGACGAGAACAGATTCTAGTCATAGCCGGCACGGGCTCGGGTTGCTATTCTTTCGGCCCAAAGCGGGAATTTTATCGCACGGGTGGATGGGGCTCCATTCTAGGAGATCCTGGAAGTGGTTCGGCCATAGGGAACTCAGCTATCCGCCATTTACTAGAATCGCTGGAAAGTGGGCAGCCTACTCCATTGAGCGCCTCCATCTGGAAGGCGCTGAGGTCCAGTTCGGCCGAGATCCATGCTTCCGACCCTACATCTCCAGCGACCGTTACGGCCGTCCTTGATTATGTCTACAAGGCACAATTTAAACTAGCGACCTTGGCTCCCGTGGTAATGGAACGATTCCCGCACGACCCTTCGGCGCTCCAATTAATCCAGTCCGAGTGCCACGCACTGTCTACTCAGGTTTCCAGATTGGCAACCACGCTTGGATCAAACAATCCTGAAATCGTCCTTGCGGGGGGCCTTTCAGAAATCCCTTCCTATGTGTCCGCGTTCGAAAACGCCATCAAGGACGTGATCCACCAAGCAACCGTATCGAGAACGACTCGAAAACCGGTTGAAGGAGCCTTAGACCTTGCGTTGGAAATGGATTAGATTTTGGGGCCCGCAGCCGCAATTTCTCTGGAGCTCCCCTCTTTGTACTGTTCAAAATTATTGTTGAACAATCCTGCCAATTTAGCCGCATTTTGGTCAAATGCTGCTTTATCAGCCCAGGTTGTGCGCGGTACAAGAATTTCAGCAGGGACGTTTGGAACCGTTTTAGGAATTTCAACGCCGAATACTTGATCGGTAGTCGTTTCGATTTTGTCCAGCGTCCCGTCGTGGATAGCATCGATAATGGCTCGGGTATAGCTCAACTTCATCCGTTTTCCGGTTCCGTAGGCACCACCTGTCATACCGGTGTTAATGAGCCATGCTTTGGCGCCGTGCTTCTCCATGTTTTCTGCCAACATTTCGGCATACCTGGATGGATGATATACCAGAAACGCATTACCAAAACAGGCCGAAAACGTAGCTTGGGGCTCGGTAACTCCCATTTCGGTACCAGCGACTTTAGCCGTGTAGCCCGAAATAAAATGGTACATCGCCTGATTCGCGCTCAATTTGGAAATCGGAGGAAGGACACCAAAAGCATCGTAGGTCAAAAATATGATGTTCTTCGGGTGACCACCCACGCATGGTATTTTCGCGTTGGCAATAAAATCGATTGGATAAGCGACTCGCGTATTTTCGGTGATGGAAGTGTCATTAAAATCGACTTCATGGGTGTCTTTGTCATACACCACATTCTCCAACACACTTCCAAATCGGATAGCGCCGAATATTTCAGGCTCAGATTCAGCCGACAGACCAATCGCCTTGGCATAACAACCGCCTTCAATATTAAAGACGCCTTCGTTCGTCCAGCAGTGTTCATCGTCACCAATGAGGGCGCGACGCGGGTCGGCAGAAAGCGTGGTTTTACCTGTGCCCGATAGGCCAAAGAACAAGGATACATCGCCAGCATCGCCTTCGTTAGCCGAGCAGTGCATCGATAGAACGCCTCTTTTCGGCATTAAATAGTGCATCACCGAGAAAATGCCCTTTTTCATCTCCCCAGCGTATTCGCTGCCCAAAATTACCAACTCATTGGACTCAAAATTGAGCGCGATGCTGGTTTTTGAGGACATCTGATCTGTCAGCTTGTTGGCTGGGAAGGCTCCAGCATTCAAAATGGTGAAATCTGGTTCACCGAACGTGGCTAACTGTTCCGTGGTCGGACGAATCAGCATGTTTTGCATGAACAGCGCGTGGTACGGCCTTGTACAGATCACGCGCACCTTGATGCGATACTCTGGATCCCAGCCGGCATATCCATCGAACACGTACAAGTGCTTGAGGGAGTTGAAATAATCGAGAGCCCGCTCCCGATTAATCATGAAATTATTTTTGCTCAATCGGATGTTGACATTTCCCCACCACACATCGTCCGTCAATCCGGGGCTTTCCACAACCCTTTTGTCCTTTGGACTTCTACCCGTTTTTGCACCTGAACGAAGCATTAATCCGCCTACGTTCGAGATGGCAGCGCCTTCGTCGTGACGAACAGCATCTTCGTAAAGATTTGCCCGCGAAACATTGCGGAAAACCGTTTTATTGGTGATGCCTAAATACTCAAGTGAAAAAAGCGCTTCCATAACTAAAAAAGGGATTGCCTTGAAAAATCAAAAGTGAAACAAAGTACAAATACAGAATCATTTGCTTGGTGAAGAACAACTAAAAAGCGCACCAATTCTACAAGTATTGGATTAATCTCGATGCTGTCGATTGGCGATCAACTCGTCCACGACCGTGGAGTCCGCTAGGGTCGAAATGTCCCCTAAGCTTCCAAAATCGTTGGCCGCAATTTTGCGAAGAATCCGGCGCATGATCTTTCCACTTCGAGTTTTCGGGAGCGCCGGGGTGAATTGGATAAAATCAGGTCTTGCAATGGGGCCAATAGCCTCTCGGACGTGCTGAATCAACTCTTTTCGAAGGTTGTCCGTTGGATCCACCCCTGTATTTAACGTCACGAATGCGTAAATACCCTGACCTTTGATTTCGTGCGGCACGCCAACAACGGCCGATTCCGCCACGCTAGGATGAGCAACCAAAGCACTCTCTACCTCGGCCGTGCCCATTCGATGCCCAGAAATATTCATGACATCGTCTACTCTGCCGGTAATCCAGTAGTAGCCATCCTCATCCCGGCGGCATCCGTCGCCCGTAAAATATTTATTTTCAAACGTCGAAAAATACGTACTAACAAAACGGTCATGGGCACCATACAGCGAGCGAGCTTGTCCGGGCCAGGAGCCCTTCAAAACCAATACACCCTCACACGCACCCTGAAGTACGTTTCCTTCTTGGTCTAGAATCTCGGGCTGAATTCCAAAAAATGGCACGGTCGCAGATCCCGGCTTGGTGTCGATTGCTCCCGGAAGCGGCGTGATAAGTATTCCGCCGGTCTCGGTTTGCCACCAAGTGTCCACAATGGGGCACCGGGACTCCCCGACCACCTCGTTATACCATCGCCAAGCTTCGGGATTTATGGGTTCGCCCACCGTTCCCAGTAGCTTCAACGTCGAACGCGAGGTGCATTTCACAAACGATTCGCCCTGTTGCATCAAGGCCCGAATGGCTGTAGGGGCCGTATAGAATTGGGTGACTTTATGTTTATCGACCACGTTCCAAAATCGAGAGGCGTCTGGATAGGTCGGTATTCCTTCGAAAAACACCTGAGTGGCCCCATTTAGTAGCGGCCCATAAACGATATAGCTGTGACCGGTTACCCACCCAACGTCTGCCGTACACCAAAAAACATCGCCATCGTGGTAATCAAAAACATATTTATGGGTCACCGCCGCATAGACTAGGTATCCGCCCGTAGTGTGGAGAACGCCTTTGGGTTGACCTGTGGACCCGCTCGTATAAAGAATGAAAAGTGGATCTTCAGCCTCCATCGGTTCTGGTTCGCAAACCGCGTCCACGGAGGCCAGTTCATCTTCAACCCAAAAGTCTCGACCCTCGACCATGTGTACGGGTCTCCCTGTGCGTTTGACGACCAAAACTTTCGTAACCGTTGGCGATTTTTCGAGTGCTTGATCGGCGTTTTCTTTAATCGGAATATGCTTCCCGCCGCGCAGAGACTCATCCGATGTAATAAGAAGTGTCGATTGACCATCGTTCATGCGGCTAGCCAGAGAATCTGGGCTAAATCCTCCAAAAACCACGGAATGAACGGCTCCAACCCGCGCACACGCCAGCATGGCATACGCGGCTTCGGGAATCATTGGGAGGTAAATGGTAACTACGTCGCCCTTTTTTACGCCGTGTTTTTTCAACACATTGGCCAGCCGATTAACCTGGTCAGACAATTCGGAGTACGAAATATGCCTGGCAGCCTCCGAAGGGTTGTCGGGCTCAAAAATCAGTGCCGTTTGATGGGCTCGCTTGGGTAAATGCCTGTCAATACAGTTGTAGGAGGCATTGGTGCGGCCGCCCTCAAACCATCGAATGTGCACATCATTTTTGGCGAACGAAACGTCCTTGACCTTTGTGAAAGGTTGCATCCAATCAATAGAGGCAGCCATTTCGGCCCAAAATCCGTCCGGATCGTTAATGGAGCGGCTATACGTTTGGGAATATTCCGCGGCAGAACCAATCCAAGACCGTTTGGCAAATTCTTGAGGAGCAGGGTAGCGATCGTCCATGAAATCAAATGTCAGTTGGGGTGTAGGTCACACCTCAAAATAGCGGTGACCAAATTGAGATGCTTTCAGGAAAAACCCTCGTGGAAAATTTCAGGTTTCGTATTCAATTAATATTGGGTATTGAAGAATGCTTTAATAACCTATGATTCACCTTCGGCATCGTACCTTCTATGGACTTCGCCAATAACCATCCATCTTTTTATGATAACCTTTTCAGGCAAAAATGTCGTCATTACAGGAGCGGCCAGCGGAATCGGCCGGCGATTGTCTGAAATGTTTGAGGACGCGGGCAGTCGTGTATTTGCGCTGGACATCGATGAAAGTGGACTCAGCACGTTAGCAAAAACGCGATCAAACCGCTTTTTTCCCGTTCCATGCGATCTTTCCAGCGAACGTTCCATTGTTGAGGCTTTCCAAAAGGTGTCCCTTGCTCTTCAACAGTCGGATAGCCCCACGGGGAATGGAAGTTCTTCGATCGATATTTTGATAAACAATGCGGGAATCGTGTATAGCGGCCAGATTGAAGACCACACCTCAGATGAAATTGAACGCACCTTTGCAATCAATGTGATTTCGCATTTTTACACGCTGCAGGCCGTCTTACCGGAAATGAAGCGAAATAATTCCGGCCACATCGTGACCATAGCATCGGCTGCTAGTTTTGTTGGGACTCCAAAGTTGAGCGCCTATTCCGCTAGTAAATTTGCACTTATTGGGCTTGAGGATTCCCTGAGAGGCGAAATAAAGGCCTCAGGTAAACAGATTCGAACCACCTTGGTGGCCCCCTATTTCGTCAATACAGGCATGTTCGATGGCGTACGCACCCGTTTTTCGTGGTTATTACCCATTTTGGATCAGGAATATGTTTGCAAACGGATTTTTAAAGCCATTCAAAAAGGAAAAAAACGGCTCATTATGCCGCGATTTGTTTATACGGTCTTTCCTCTTCGGCTTCATCCGGTCAGCCAGTTCGATTGGTTGGCTGAATTTTTCGGAATCACGCGGTCGATGACCCATTTTAAAGGGCGTCCCCGGGAGTAACCATTCGACTTCTTGATTAGTGGGTATTGGATTACCACGCAGCCGAAGGCTCTTTTTAACACTTCGAACTACGGCTCAGAGTAAACCCCATGGGATTATAGTTCGACCCACTGCGCTTCCATTGCTCCAATAAGCGCGTTCGTAACACACAGTTTTTCCGCATTACGAAGATCCATTGGTGTCAAGACCCGCTCTTGGGCGCTGTGTTGGAGCATAAATACCCTTCTACCTACGCCGGGAAGCAGGCCCGAAGTTAAGGGAGGGGTGTACCAGACATCTCGAATGTGTGCAAATATATTGGTGATGGATCCTTCCGTTACGTCGCCCTTCTCGTTGGTTAGAAGTACGTCAAAAACGCCTAGGGCACGAGCCTCTACTTGGGCGCGTTCGTAGATGCTCCGATTCGTTGTTTTGTGCCGAAGGAGGGGAAAGTTGGATGAAGTACGCGACTTGGACATACCAATCGTGACGGGCGCATGCGGAAGCAAATAGGGATACGTTGCGATTTCTATGGATCCATCCGCTGAAAGCAGTAAACGAACCCGGTGGCGGCTGTTTAGGCTCAGATGGCCGGTCGAAGCCTCAATTTTGGAAAGAACATCCGATCGATTAAAAACGAACCCTAGCTGACGGGCCGAGTCCTGCAATCGATCCAAATGAAAATCGACCCAGGGTATTTCGTTGGTCCACAACATGGTTTCGATCAGTTGCAGCGTCGGGGCCACTTTCGAGGTTAAGAACCTGGTTTTTAAAACAGCTTCCTCATATTCCTGATCAGGATCCGAATCCCATACGATGCCACCACCGGCGCCGTAGGTAATTTTGTCGCCTTTAATGGTCGCCGTCCGAATGCCAACCGAAAAAACCGCTCGCATACCGTCTAATTCCGTTGTTGAAGACGGGTGCAGAGTAGCTTTTCCCGATGGCCCCGCGAAACCAATGGCTCCACAATACACGCCTCTCGGTCGACTTTCCATTTCAGCGATTCGTTGCATCGCTCGAATTTTCGGGGCTCCCGTTATTGACCCGCATGGAAACAAGGCCCTAAATATCTGCGCTAGACCCGTTTTTGGCTTCAAAGTACCTCGAACGGTTGACGTCATTTGATGGACGGTTGGAAGCGTGGCGACCTCAAACAGTCGAGGTACGTGCACACTTCCTGGCTCACACACGACCGAAAGATCATTTCGCAACAGGTCCACGATCATGAGATTCTCAGCCCTGTTTTTTGCATCTGTTGCTAACCACTGCTTCAAATCCTCGTCCTCACTATCCACCGTCCCGCGCGGAGCCGTCCCCTTCATGGGCTTCGCCTCCATCTGATTTCCTTCCCGCTTAAAAAACAATTCGGGCGAAAACGACAGCACGTCCATCCATTGGGTACGTAGAAATGCGCCATATGGGACGGGCTGTTTCTTTCGAAGCGATCGAAAAAGGCCTTCAGAGGACCCGCCCAAACGGCCATCAAATCGGGTGGTTAGGTTGATTTGGTAGACATCTCCTTGAGCAATTAAGTCCCTAATTCGGTCCACGGCGGATTCAAACTGACCCTCAGGCTGGGAGTCCTTTAAACCTTCCACCAAGCCGTCGAGGTCTAGGTCGCGGGCGAAGGCGAAGTCTGGGGCTGCTTCCAAGTTTGGGGCTATTTCGAAGTCTGGGGCT
>CALEEY010000134.1 GCA_937877085.1 uncultured Bacteroidota bacterium | reverse complement strand
GGTCGATATCCGCGCGCGTCCACCGCCCAGCGCAATCTGTTCAAACCCCCTTTTCTGATTGTATCCGAGGTCAAAGGATACCAACGTTTCTTCGTCCAGCCACTGAGGCTTTCGGTGGACCAGTCCCTTACGAGAAATGGATATCTTCGGCACGGTGATGGCACCCAGGTGGCCCACTAAAGCCGTTTCCTTTAAATCATACCATGCTTTAAAACGCCTTCTTATCTGTCTAGGAGATTCACCAGTGGCATACCATAGGTTGGCGCCGAAACCGAGAATCGGAACCTGCTGCTGCCATTTCATTATGTTTTGGATGCTCTCTCTTCCATATTGATCGATCATGAATTGGGCGAACAGGGTGCCTCCCTGATAATATCGATCGAATGGCCGGGTATAGGATGGCTCATCCAACAGCTGCGAAAGCGAAAGTCCATCACGCTTATTTATGGCAGCCCGAATTTGCATCGTGAAATACGGATGATTCGCGCGGCCCGCACCAGGAGTAATTTCAGATTCACGCGTTACCGCGATTCCCTCGGTAAAGCCCGAAGGCACAAACATGTTGATGGCTCTTGAAAAATCTGGAGCAAACCAATGAATGACACCGACAAGGCTTGTATTGTTTTTAAATTCGGCCTGTGCGGCGTGTACAAGCTCGTGTGAAGTGACTAATTGCGTCCATGACGGATGTTTTTTCGAAAGGCTTCTACCGCCGAGTGAAACGCTTTCAATCTCTGATTTAAAGGGAAATGGCGTCACATATCCGTTTCCTGAGTCGCTAAAGTCATTCAATACGACGGATAATCCGAAGTTGGAACGCGAACCGAATATCTGATTGGTACCCAAAAGCGTTTGGTCGATGGTCCACAGGATTTCTTCGGCTTGAAGCCTTCTCCCCTCTTGATAAATAACTTCATGCCGTCCGTTGGTCAATACCCGATAATGAACGCCGGGCGGGCGCACGACTACGTCATACAGCGAAATGACCTGGGCGCTGGACGGTGTTACGACCGTAAAAATAAGTGCAATAAGGGCTAAAAGGGCTCGGTTAATGGCCGTCAATACAAGTACCGGTGTGTCTCAATTAATACGTGGCCCTAGAAGATACGTGGGTACTCCATCAAATATTCTATCGTTCGATCTTTAAAAACCGCGCATTTATCGCCACAATCACGGTGCTCAAAGACATTAGTGCTGCTCCAGATGCCGGTCCAAGCACTATTCCGAAATTGAACAGTACACCGGCCGCAATCGGAATCGCTATGATGTTGTATCCTGCGGCCCACCAAAGATTTTGAATCATCTTTTTATACGTTGCTTGAGATAGCTGCAAAATAGCTAGCACGTCGCCCGGGTTGCTCCTTACTAGGATGATATCCGCCGTCTCGACAGCAACGTCTGTTCCAGCACCAACGGCGATGCCAACATCCGCCTGAGCTAAAGCCGGAGCATCGTTCACTCCATCTCCGGTCATGGCCACTTTCATCCCTCTTGCTTGCACTTCCTTAACCTTTTTTGATTTTGCTTCAGGCAATACCTCGGCGAAGTACTCGTCCAGTCCAATCTCATCGGCGACCCACTTAGCCACTTTCTCGTTGTCTCCGGTGAGCATCATGGTTTGAATGCCCATTTTTTTCAGTCGTGCAATGGCGTCTTTGGATTCTGGCCGAATAACATCTGCTAGAGCAATAGCGCCCCAAACAGCGTCATCAACAAGTACAAATACCACCGTTTTTCCTTGTGCGGAAAGCTCTTCAATTCGTTTGTCCGACACTTCAAGATTGTTTTCTTTGAGGTAGCCAGGAGAAACGACCTTCACATTTTTCCCCTCCACCTTTCCCGTGGCTCCTTTTCCTGGAATCGCCTGAAAATCAGCAACCGACTTCACCTTTTCGACGGCTTTCACAATACCTTGGGCAATAGGATGCTCCGAATGCGCTTCCACGGCTGCAGCGTAGTCAAGTAATTGAGGTTCGTCAATTCCCGACTCAAAAAGCAGGGTGTCAGTTACGCCAAAACTTCCTTCCGTGAGCGTTCCTGTTTTGTCAAAGATGATTGCTTTTAAATTACGCGCCGACTCAAAAGCCGACCGATCTCGAATGAGCAGTCCATTTTGGGCAGCCAAGGACGTTGATACCGCCACGACAAGGGGTATGGCTAGGCCGAGCGCGTGAGGGCACGCAATAACCATAACCGTGACCGTTCGTTCAAGCGCAAATGCAAAGTCTGCACCAAGGAAAAGCCAGACCACCATGGTTAGAGCCCCTCCTCCAAGCGCGACGGCCGTCAACCATAGAGCGGCTCGATTAGCCAGATCTTGGGTCTTCGACTTACTGTTCTGAGCCTGCTGTACTAAATCAATTACTTGAGACAAAAAGCTCTCAGCACCTGTTTTTTGAACTTCAACAGTAAGGGATCCTTCACCGTTGATTGACCCTCCGATTACCGTATCCCCCTTTTCTTTCGACACCGGCACCGATTCGCCGGTCAACATCGATTCGTTTACCGAGGACTGCCCCTCAGCTACGACACTGTCGGCGGGTACTTTTTCTCCCGGTTTGATCAACAACTGATCTCCGTTCTGCAATTCGCCGACATCAATGTCCTCAACGCTTCCGTCTGGCATGACCTTGTGAGCCTCAGAAGGCATTAATTTAGCCAGTTCTTCCAACGCTTTCGAGGCGCCCATAACCGATTTCATTTCGATCCAATGACCGATTAGCATCACATCAATTAAGGAAGTCAATTCCCAGAAAAAGATTTTCCCAACGAGGCCAAAGACAACTGCGCTACTGTATACATAGGCTGTAGTAATGGCCACGGCGATGAGCGTCATCATGCCGGGCGTCTTTTTTCCGAATTCGTCGAACATCCCCTTCAGAAAAGGCCACCCACCATAAAAGAAGACGAGTGAAGACAGAGCCCATAACACTAAAAGGTCGCCTTTGAACTGCAATTGGCCTTCTATTCCCAAGAAGCCCTGGATCATAGGAGAAAGTGCCAATATGGGCACACTTAGGCCTAGAGAGGTCCAAAATCGTTTTTTAAAATCCGCGACCATATGGGCGTGGTGGTTATGATGGCCTCCACCTTTTTTAGCGCCGTGGCAGCGTGGTCTTTATGAGCCTTGCCTGCTTCGTGGGCGCCGTGGCCAGCGTGGTCTTGATCAGACTTTTTGCTCGCCTCAGGCCCCTTTTGTTCGTGATGCAAATGGGGCACTTCTTTTGAAGGTTGCTCCTGAGGGGGCTTCTTGTCAGACATAACGCTACTTTGGTTTAGCGGCCTAATTTCTAGAAAATCATTTCTCTTGGCAGATGTGCACTCCAGTGTAGATAGTAGGGATAGAAAGATGGAGATCCTTTGATTCCCTTAAAATAGGTGGGTTTTCTCCCCCCGCAGTGTATTGTTTAAATGCATTTTGTAACACGTATGATTGTTAACATGAGACATGTCTAAATCTAAACTTGGATTCAACCAGACATGGTCTATGGCCGTTGGGGGCATGGTCGGTGGCGGTATTTTCTCGACTCTTGGTGTGGTTGTCGGGATTGCGGGGGCCTGGGCATGGCTCAGTTTCGTAGCAGCGGGTCTCATCGCGTTGACGGCGGGATATAGCTATGTAAAGCTGACCGGCTTTTACGGCGAAGGTGGCGGAGCATTCACTTTTCTCCGGAAGATCAATGCCGTTGGTTTCGCAGGCAGTCTTTCATGGGTTCTGATAATCGGGTACGTGCTCACAAATGCGGTGTATGCTTTCACATTCGGACAGTACCTCGGGCATGTTATCGGGCTTGGCGCCTGGTTCCCGCGTACAGCTGGCATCGCCATTGTTGCTTTATTTATCGGACTAAATCTACGGGACGTAGGTGAGACGGGTGGTGTCGAGACCATTCTCGTGTGGTTCAAGCTGTTCGTGCTTGTGGGACTAGCCGGATGGGGGCTGGCACAGTGGGACCCTCCTATGCTCTCGCAAGGCGTGCCTGAAGCTGGGATCGGTGCTGCGTTGTTTGGTGCTGCGTCCGTTTTCATGGCCTACGAGGGTTTCCAACTGTTGACGTACGAATACAAGGATATTGCCAACCCGCAAAAAACATTGCACCGTGCAGTACTGTGGGCTATCGCAGTTGTGATTTTTGTATACGTTATCGTTGCCCTGGGTACGGCGATGTTGATAGGGGCGGATCAGGTACTGCAGCACAAAGAGGTCGCTTTAGCTATTGCAGGGCAAAAGGCATTCGGAACGGTTGGCTTAATCATTGTCACGGTCGCTGCAGCGTTTTCCACGGGGTCAGCCATTAATGCCACGCTCTTTGCCACTGCACGCCTCACGTCTAGGGTTGCTGAGGACGGGGAGCTTCCGGCCGTATTGATTCACAAAAATGCAGCGGGCATACCGGATAGGGCTGTTATCGTATTGGGTACATTAGCTGCGGTTCTTGCTGCAGTCGGGACGCTAACCACTCTTGTAGAGGCGGCCAGTCTCTCGTTTCTGTTTACATTTTCCGTTGTCTGCGGGCTCGCTTTTCAGCAAAAGGCCGGCCTAAGGGTCATCACAGGATTTGGTGCACTTGCGGGAGCCACGGCTTCAGTTGCCCTAATCGTTCGTTTGTACTCAACCGACCCGCTGGCACTCGTTTTCCTTGCCTTCTTGTGCTCATCGCTGTATTTGTACGACTGCTCCGCCACGTGAAGACGGAAAACTCTCCCGGCTGAGTCTGGAATTACGGCTCACTGTCGGAGGAATTACGGCTCACTTCGTTCGCCGTTAGCCCTGGGGTGGGGCCTGCATAAACTACATACGGCCCCGTCCTCGCTTCGCTCGTTTGGTGCTTTTCGTTCGTCCGCTTTCAAACAAGTTTGACGCGGCCAAACAAAAAGCCCCATCCACTTCGTGGACGGGGCCTTTTTGCTTTTTATGCGGAGGAGGAGGGATTCGAACCCTCGGTGCCCTTGCGGGCACAACGGTTTTCGAGACCGCCCCATTCGACCGCTCTGGCACCCCTCCGAATCGGTTTCAAATCAGTCTAGAAGACTGACGAAATCACTCTGGGCAACTAATCATTCAGAAGAACAAATAGTTTGAGCGGACAGCTTGTGAAATTAGGTGTGATTGCGCGAGGCAACAACTTCTCTCCTATCAAATTACGCAGAAGAACGTGATGTAAGAGCTTGGCATTGCAGACTGCAAATTTCGTTCTACAAATCAAAAGGTTCGCATAGAACAAACTTACCTCGTATGTGCCGCTGCGGCCATCTCCCGAATGAAAGATTCACCCCCATTCGCCTCAATTGCGTTGCCTACCACCACGATAGAAGCTCCAGCTTCTACTCTTTCACGAACTTGATTTGGGGTAGTCAATCCTCCACCCACAGCAATGGGAGACTCACACGTTTGAGCCACAGCCTGAATCAGTGAAGTAGGTACGGGCTCTTTTGCGCCTGACCCGCCTTCTAAATACAAGAGTTTCATTCCCATCATCTCGGCAGCCAGCGCGGTAGCCGCAGCCATGTCGGGTTTTGAGCGAGGAAGCGGTAGCGAGTTGTTGAGGTACTGGGCTGTCGTCAAAAGGCCCGATTCTACGAGCATATAGGCTGTTGGAATCGGTTCAATGCCTAACTGCTTGATGATGGGCGCCACATACACATGGCGTCCAAATAACATATCGGCGTTGCGACCTGAAACAACCGACAGGTACAACACTGCGTCCAAGTGCCTTGAAATCTGATTCAAAGAGCCAGGAAAACCAACCACAGGAAGCGTTGTCGAGGACTTAATTTTCCAAATTACGTCTTCAACATTCGCCGAGTGCACCAACGATCCTCCTACGAAAAAAGCATCGACTCCGGCTTTTTGAAACGTTTCAATTTTTCCGGATAGGCCACCAACAGACTCTTTGTCCGGATCCAGGAGTACCACAAACGCGGCGCCTCGCTCGGAGGCCACCCCCACCAAATGGTTATAGATGTCGTTTTTCAAGATAGAAGCGACTTTATTACAGCCGCGGCGCCGGAAAGGGCGTCATTGAGTTTGGCAGGGAATTTACCACCAGCCGTTGCGAGTGTCGGGCGTCCGCCGCCGCCGCCTCCAACTTCTTTGGCAATGAGTCCAACCAACTTTCCGGCTTGCAATCCGTGCGTTTTAACAAGGTCCTCGGACACACTACAAGCGAGGTAAACTTTTTCCTGTGCTTCATCGGCTGAGCCCAGCACACACACATGGCCTGCACCAAGGCTGGCGCTCATGTTGGAGCAAATCTCTTGAAGTGCACCGGAATCCGCTCCATCGAGCCTTCCAACGACTAATTTCAATGGGCCGACGGTAACGGCTGACTGTGCAAATACTTGAGCTTTTTGCTCTAACGAAGCCAAACGAAGAGCAACAGCCTCTTTTTCTAGCGATTTCGCTCGTTCGATAAGATCTGCAATCTCTTCATCCGATGGGCGCTGAAGCGTTCTAAACTGATCGCGCACCCGCCCTAGCTCGGCCAATTCCGTATGGATATAGGCCAAGGCATCCATACCAGCCACCGCCTCTACTCTTCGAATACCGGAAGCCACCGATCCTTCCGACGTAAAACGAAAAAGGCCAATTTCGCCGGTAGAACCCACATGAACACCGCCGCAAAGCTCAATGGAATAGGCAGGATCGAATGTAATGACCCGCACTTTTTCGCCGTATTTCTCACCAAAAAGTGCTGTAGCACCACGTTCAAGCGCCTGTTTGATCGGAATGTCTCGATCTTCTTGTTTTTGAACGTTCTTTTGGATCATTTCATTGACCCGGTTTTCAACAGCCAACAAGTCTTCAGGCCCCACCTTTTCAAAATGGGAAAAGTCAAAGCGCAGGTGCGTGGGCGTAACCAAAGACCCCTTTTGACCCACATGGCTACCCAGTCGCTCACGCAGGGCCGCATGCATTAAGTGCGTGACCGAGTGATGTTTAACAATACGGTCGCGTCTGTGCACATTTACGGAAGCCAGAACGTCGGAATCGGCGTCCACAGGCAATCGGTTGACGGTATGGACAATGCGCCCACCCCGTTTTTGGGTATCTAAAACTCTAATTTCTTGCCCACCGATCACCAATATCCCTTCATCTCCCACCTGGCCACCGCTTTCGGCATAAAACGGAGTTCTATCTAAAATAATTTCAAATTGCGAGGTATTGTCCGTGACTTGGACCTCTCGCATCTGGCGCACTTTTACGCCTGAATCTGAGGTAGAGTCGTACCCTGTAAAGAGGGAATCCGTCCCCTTGGAAACGTCAATCCATTCCTCGCCTTCGCCGTGACTCGATTTGAACGAGGTGGCGGCTCGCGCTTTACTTTTTTGCTCTCCCATGAGCACCGTGTACCGAGGCATATCTACCGAAAAGCCCTGTTCACGAGCCATTAACTGGGTCAAGTCAATGGGGAATCCAAAGGTGTCGTGCAGTAAAAACGCAAATTCACCAGGTAATTGCCCCGTTTTACCCACCCGCAAAAGGTCAGCAACCGATTCCTCTTTAGAAACTGTCGAAGCATAGGCCTTTTTCAGCAAATCCATGACGTGTCTATCTTTCAAGACGCTTGCTTTGACTTCAGCCTCACTTGATCCATTTTTAAGCTGCTCTAAAACGGGTGTAACGGCGGAAAAATATTCGATTCCCGTTCCGAGGGTCTCGAGAAAACTTTCTTCTTCCGCTTTAATGACGCGCTCAATGTAGGATTGGCCTTTAACCAACTCTGGAAACTGATGCCCCATCAAGGCGACGATTTCGCCCACTTTCGAAAACAGAATGGGCGATCTGAATCCGAGGGTTTGGTACCCATACCGAACGGCTCGGCGTAAAATGCGCCGAATAACGTACCCGCGACCGGCATTACCAGGCATAACCCCGTCTGCTACAGCAAAACTAATGGTTCGAAGGTGATCGGCAATAACACGAAGCGCAATTTGGACTTTTTCGCCTTCGCCGCCCACTAAACCGAGTGCCTCTTGATACGAGCCCAGCGAGGAAGAGACGACTTCCCGGGCCACCGAGTCCAACAGAGGCAGAAACAGGTCCGTATCGTAATTACTCGACTTGCCTTGGAGCACCGCTACCACACGTTCAAAACCCATTCCGGTATCGACGTGCTGCGATTTTAACGTCTGGAGAGATCCATCTGCGAGGGCATTGTACTGGATAAAGACCAGATTCCAGATCTCCATTACGCGAGGATCGTCCTGGTTTACCAGACTTTTTCCCGGCACTTTGGCCCTTTCTTCGTCCGAACGAAGGTCGACGTGGATCTCAGAGCAAGGTCCACACGGGCCGGTGTCCCCCATCATCCAAAAATTATCTTTTGACCAACAATACAGGATGTTGTCGTGGTTGATGGTGGTTTCGGAGCGCCAATAAGCAGCCGCTTCCTCGTCTGCTTTAAGACCAAGCTTTTCATCGCCTTCGTGCACCGTGGCATACAACCTAGAAGGATCCAATCCCCATCGGTCCACAAGCAGCTCCCATGCCCACTGAATAGCTTCTTTCTTGAAATAATCTCCGAAACTCCAGTTGCCAAGCATTTCGAAAAAAGTGTGGTGATAGGTGTCATATCCCACTTCTTCTAGATCGTTGTGCTTCCCTGAAACACGTAAACATTTTTGCGTATCGGCCGCCCGCACGTAGGAACGCTCTCCTTCTCCCAAGAAAACATCCTTGAACTGATTCATCCCGGCATTCGTGAACAGAAGCGTCGGATCGTTGCCCGGAACAATGGAATCGCTGGGGACCACCGTGTGACCCTTTTCTTGGAAGAATTCGAGAAACTCAGTTCTAATCTGGTTGGCTGTTTTCACGGAGTACCGGGCTGGGAGCTTTTTAAAAGACGTAAATACGTAAAAAGGCCGTTCTCAGCTTAGAAAACAGACCTTCTTACCAATTTTAGAATTGGGAATATACGAAATAGCCAGCAATCTAGACAGGCAGAGCGATCTAGACGGCTTTTGTACCGCTAGAAGCTTGCCCCAAAAAATATAGCGTTGAAAAACAAGCGTTGCGTGCCCAGCCAATAAGCCCGATGGTTCACTTCATTCGTGAACGCAATGACATGCCCACGACCAGATCTGACCGCCATTACCCCGGCGGATTCAGGCAAAAGGGCTAATTTTTGCTTGGAAATGTACCCGCTCATGAGTGGTTTATCCCCAAAAGTACCGATCATTTCGCCTGTCCCGCCTTTGTACTCGTACAGGGTCGAACTGTCGTAAAAAACGGGCAATTTTGGATTTAAACCGTACCCTACGGGGTGGGATGTATCCAATTTCATCTCAAAAATGGATCCGGCAATAGCTTGGGCATCCCGGGCCTCATCTTGAAGGTAATAGGGAAGCTTCTTCAACAAAGAATCCAATTCGACCGATTTAGAGTCGACAGAAATCAATCCTAGTTGATTAGCCCATGAGGTGCCACCCGATAAAACAATCAGTGTACCACCGCTCCGTGTCCAGTTTTTAAGGGCTGTAGAAAGGGGTTCAGAGTAGTTCCCCCCAGGTAACACGATGGTGTTGTAGCGGCTGAGGTCTCCGCTGCTTAGACGCTCAGGCTCGACCATGGAAACGGTAAGCCCAAACCGTTCAGAAATGGCGTGCCAAGCTTCGCCTGCTTGCCCGGAATTGGCCCCTGGACCCGCTGCAATGGCTATTTTGGGCTGTTGTAGCACACCGGTGCTCTGCCCACCTAGATCCGGTCCGTCGGGTGTTAACCCTGAATTGGCGGCGAAAATATTCACGTAATCCTTTGCAACGGCCTCAGCCACTAGGCGATGTACCAACTCTGAAGTATCCGCTGATTCAGGTGTGCTGCGCGAATTAACTGGAATGATTACGGTCCCTCGATCAAACCACACCTTTTTGCCATTCTGCATCAGGGAAAACGGTTCATTGGCCAGACGCGCATCCAACCCAGCTGCTAAAAAACGATTGAGCGCACGCGGGGCGAAAAGCCGATCCCATCTCAACAGATAGGCGTGAGAAGCCCGCCCTCCTTCTAACACCCCGCCATCCAACTGGACTTCGGGCAATAAAACTCCTTTGACGCCAGCCAATTTGCCTGAATAAGAGCCCATGTCGACGTCGAAAGCCAGCGGCAATGTCCATGTCGAAACATCGTAAAACAACGAGTCTTGGTATTCTAATGTGCGCTCTGTGAACGATTTTATGAGGCGATATTGCGGTTGATCGGTTGGAATTACATATCCACTACCAGCCTTGATTGCTTTTCCCTCGACCGTAACGTCTGCATCCAAAGCGTAAAACTCCACGCGATGGCGCTGCAACAACTGCGTGAGCATCTGAGCCTTGGTTCTCCCGCGCGACAAATCCAAAATCCAGGCTGTTTGACCGCTTTTTTGAGCCAACGAACGTGATTCCTTGTAAAAATCGCGCTGATAGGTCAGCAGGCGGGTGCGCATGGCCAGGCCAGCTTGCAGTGTCGTTAACGACGTGGCGAACTGATTTCGGACGGTGAAGGCATAGTGCAGCTCTCCGTCGGGCATCTGGGCACGAAGGGCCCTTGACGAAGCTTGTTCAAAGAGAATGCCGACCGAGCCATTGATATCCGGATAGGCCGAGCCTTTTCCGTAAAAATAATCGTCATATCCTTCTTCCGTAAAATATGCAGAGCCAATGGCGTCGAGGCCTGCCGCGTGATATTCGGCAATATCTTCCGTCAAGCGCAGGTTCTCCATGGGCGTATTGGGATGCTTGCGGGCCGGAATCCCTGGCTGAAAAAAGAAAGTTGAACTACCGCCCATTTCATGGTGATCCGTCAGGATTTGAGGTCTCCACGATTGATATAGGGCCAACCGTCCCTGAGACTCTGGATGTTGCCCAACCATCCAGTCCCTGTTGAGGTCAAACCAATAGTGGTTGGTTCGACCGCCAGGCCACGGCTCATTGTGTTCAAGATCCTGCGAATCGGTAGTACCAGAGCTCCCTCGCATCATGTTGACCCAACTCGTGAATCGGTTTCTGCCGTCGGGATTAAGCATGGGCTCGACAATCAACACGGAATGACTGAGCGCCTCCTCAATCATTTTCCCTTGCGCGGCTGCCAAATAGTACAAGTACAAAACGGCTGCTTCGGTACCAGAAGACTCGTTGCCGTGAACACTGTACCCCTGATAAAGCACGACCGGCATAGTGGAGATATCAGCGTCACTGACCTGATCCGGGTGTTCTGAAAGCAAGTCATGTTGCGCCCGAATGGCGTCTATGCGTCCGTGATTCGTTGGTGTTGTCACGATGGCATGGATGAGCGATCGGCCTTCGTAGGACTTTGCATGCTCAGAAACCACGATACGGTCGCTGACGGCCGCAACCGCTCTGAAATAGGCTTCCACCTGATACGGCAATGTGTGCTGACTCCCAATTACGTGCCCGATCACTTGCTCGGGCGTCGGAATGGCGGGATTGAAAGAATCTACGCCCTCGAGCGGCATGTCCATCAGAAACGGAAGCCGTTGCGCCTGCGAAGAACGAACCGAAAAGGCAATAGAAACAACTACAAGGAATACTCGCAATGCTTTATCAGACATAGACTTAATGCTAATTTGCTTGGCCTTTAGTTAGGTATTCGGCCTTCTGTTATTTATTTGGCCTTATACAAATAAGCAAGGTCCACCAATCGACCGCCCGCGGGTGTAGCCGCGGCAAAGGTGCCGTTTCCTCCCCATATTTCAGCTCCTCCAACTTCCCCTTTTATGTTTAACGCGTAAAACTGCACATTGAAATCGGGGCGTCCATTGGCATCTAGGAGTCGAGCCAGTTTAGTATGATCTGCGATTCGTTGGCACGCATACAGGCACGCAGCCTGAGGTGAATCTCCAGCTCGCATGCGCTCGACAATCAGAAAGCTGGCTAAATTCTCAAGATTCGCTTCTCCTCTACCGGTTGATCCAGCAGCCCCTACCGTATTGTCGCAATACAACCCTGCCCCAATTACGGGAGAGTCGCCAATGCGCCCAGGGACCTTGAAGGCCATTCCGGAGGTTGTGGTCACGCAGGAAATATTACCCGCGAGGTCAATAGCCGAGCAGTGAATAGTCCCCCAATGACGCTTGATGGGAGCTGCCAAGTCGCCAATACCTGTGGAACC
Organism: uncultured Bacteroidota bacterium; assembly: GCA_937877085.1. Taxonomy (GTDB): domain Bacteria; phylum Bacteroidota; class Rhodothermia; order Rhodothermales; family UBA10348; genus UBA10348. The sequence continues at coordinate 15,725 of CALEEY010000134.1, read as the reverse complement.
AGGTTGGTGTTTAGGTAAATAATCGTCTTGGGTGGACATGTTTTCCCGCCATTTCACCCATTCCAAGCGGGCTTTTTCAGTCAATAGGTTTTGTACAGGAAATCCGTGCATGACAGCAAAATCTTGGGCTCCTTGGCCCACCAAGTTGACATGATCCGTCCGTTCCAAGACGAGCTTTGCAACTTTCGATGGATACATGATCCCTTCAATACATCCAACAGAACCGGCTCGACACGTCAGACCGTGCATGACGGCGCTGTCTAGCTGAACGACACCCAATGCGTTAGGAAGCCCTCCATATCCCACACTGGTATCTTCTGGATCCTCTTCTACTAAATTGACACCCGCCACTACAGCGTCCAGGGCATCTGCACCGGACTGGATCAATTCCATGGCTTTTAGAACAGATTGCTGCCCATTTCGACTGGAAATGGCAATGGGTCCAGCAAACGCTGCAGGCTCTGCTTGAAGCGATGAGGCTCCCACTACGCGGGGAGCAACTCCAAACGAAGCGGCGATCCCGGCCATGGCGCTGGTTTTAAGAAAGTCCCTTCTTGAAGAAGGAGAAGATGGGTTGTCGATATCGTTGGTCATTCGGAGCTACTTTAAGTGTGCGTTTGTCAGCGCAATAACCTACAATGGATCCTCCATCAACACAACAAAAAATGAAGGAAATCGGCAGATTACATATTATTACAGATTTTGCCTTTCAACAGCACTATTCCCACGCAGAACTTGCCCGGTTGGCCATTCAGGGCGGTGCGGATACCATCCAGTTCAGACAAAAACATGGCAGTTTTCGCGACGTGCTCGCGTCCGCCTTGGAAGTGCAACGTGTATGCGAAGAACTGGGTACGACGTTGATAATTAATGATCGAATCGATATCGCGTTGGCGGTTGGAGCCGATGGAGTCCATTTAGGACAGATGGATATGCCGGCTTCGCTCGCACGAAAGGTATTGGGCCCGGATGCTATCATTGGCATTACGACGCCTGAACTTAGATTGGCTTTAAAAGCCTATCAGGAGGGGGCAGATTACGTAGGCTTCGGACCTGTTTATCCAACAAAATCGAAATCGAATCCTATTCAGGTTCAAGGAATCGAATCCCTGAGGAAGTTCTGCGCAGCTTCTCCTTTACCGGTCCTAGCTATCGCTGGTATTACGACCCAGCGCGCTCCCGAAGCACTCGATGCCGGAGCGCATGGGGTAGCCGTTATGACCGCCGTATCTTTGGCAATCGACCCTCGCATGCAGGCGCGTGCTTTTGCGGACGCGGTTGCTCGGGCGGTTGACGAGAGTCCCCAAATTGGCTTGTTTTCTGAGCCAATTTAAGCGGTGCCTACTGGTTTAGGCCTTTTTTCAGAAGTAAGTTGTCATCAATCAAGCTAAATCATTCGATTCTACCATGTCTCAAGCGGTACTCTCTCGCCTCTCGCACCTAAAATCAAATTTAACGGCTCACGGCCTAGATGGGGTTTTATTAAATCCAGGATCGTCACTTCCGTATCTGAGTGGCCTTCATTTTCATATTAGTGAACGCCCGGTGGTACTCGCTATTTCGCATGCAGCAGGCGAATCAATCATTATTCCCGGATTGGAAAGTCAAAAGCTCAATCACTGCCCATATCCGATCGAGAAGTTCACCTATTCCGAAGATGTGGCTTCGTGGCAGCAGGCGTTTTCCAATGGACTCGCAGGCCTTAAAAAATCTGGAGCCAAACGCATAGGAATTGAACCCAGGAGTCTCCGTGTATTGGAGCTTCGCTTTATTGAAGAAGCCCTGCCAGGGGTCGAACTGGTTTCCTGTGAGGCGCTGATTGCGTCGTTAAGAATGCGCAAGGATCAGGAGGAGCTGCAACAGATGCGAACGGCCGTCGATATCGCTCAGAAAGCACTGCTCGCCACTATTCCCGCTGTAAAGGTAGGTGTCTCAGAAAAAGAGATGGCAGCGTTACTCATTCAAAACTTATTGTCCTTTGGTTCGGGAGGAGAGTTACCCTTTCAGCCCATCGTGGCATTTGGAGCCAATTCGGCCAATCCGCACGCCGTCCCGACGGACTACCGGGCAAAAGCGGGCGACATGATTCTATTTGATTGGGGGGCCAACACTAATGGCTATTTTTCTGATCTGACTCGGACCTTTGCCCTCGGAGATCCAGGGGAAAAATTGCGTCATGCCTACGCAGCCGTCCAAGCGGCTAATGCAGCGGGCCGAGCGACAGCGAGGCCCGGCTTGGCAGCTGGAGGCGTGGACGATGCCACTAGAGGCGAAATTATTAAAGCCGGTCTAGCCGACTATTTTACGCATCGAACGGGTCATGGGCTGGGCCTCGAAGTTCACGAAGAGCCTTACATTAGGGCTGGAAACGATGCCATTTTAGACGTGGGCATGACTTTTACCATTGAACCTGGCGTTTATTTGAATGGCCTAGGTGGAATCCGCATTGAAGACGATATGCTCATCACTGCAAATGGCTGTGAAAGCTTAAGTACCTTACCAAGAGACTTCCAAATTTTGCCGGTATGAGTCTATCTCTCAGGTTATTGGTCATTTCTGCATCTGCAAACGACGTGGATTGGTTGAGGGCGCACGCAGAGGCGCTCACCGCCTTGAATTTCTCGTTTGAGTATGCCACTGAAATTTCGATTCCTCCAAATCACGCCTTTAATATCCTGATTTTGGATTCGTCTGTGGGTTTGGAAGCCATACATTCGATTTTAGCAGATTCTCTCCTGTGCACCCCCCAAATTCCGGTGATATTGGGCGTCTTGGAGAGCCAACTGGTTGAGATGGAGCACCTTATCCGGTATGGAGCTCAAGATTTTATCCTTAAAAATGTAGATACGCCACCTGCCATCCGGCGCTGCGTGGTAAACGCGATCGATCGATCGGCAGTTCTTTGGGAGTCGGCAAATGCCGAGTCCCAAATTCGGACCCTGGTGGAAAGTTTGTCGGACGGCATATTGATTGTCGATTCGTCCGGAGTCGTGCTCTATGGCAATCCTATTATTGAAGAGTTACTTGGAAAGCGTCTAGATCAGCTTTTCGGGCTCCAAACTCCTTTTCAATTGTCAGGAAGTGAATTCGAAAACCTTTTTTGGGAGCGCCCCACCGGACCTCCGGTTACGCTTTCGGTGCACGCTTCACCCCTTCGTTGGGATGGGGTTGAAGCCCACTTGCTGACTTTTCGAGACGTAACCAGTGAGCAGGCATCGTATGAGATGTTAAAACTGGCTAAAAAGACAGCTGAAAAAGTGGGTGCAATGAAATCGACCTTCTTAGCACACATGAGCCATGAACTACGACTCCCGCTAGCAAGCATCATCGGATTCGCTCAGCTAATTGAAGAAGGTGAAACGAACCCAGACTTTAAGGAGTTTGCGTTTTTGATAGAGGAAAGTGGCCAACGGCTATTAGATACGATTAACTCCGTCTTAGAGGCGGCTCGATTGGAACAGCATACGCTCCTTCCAATTATCGAACGTCTGGATCTGGGCCGGATTGCTCCCTCCGTGGTTAAAAGACTGCAACCCCTTGTGAGGCAACCACATGTGGTCATTACCTCCGAAGGCCCCTCCACCTTGTCTGTGTTAGGCGATAGAAATTTCGTAGAGCGCATCCTCACCAACTTAATTGGAAATGCGACCAAATTCACTAGTGAGGGACACATACACGTTAGTTGGGAAAAGGCTGGAAACGAGGCTGTTATTAAGGTTAGAGATACCGGAATTGGTATCGCTTCATCCTTTATATCCGAGGCTTTTGAACCTTTTTCACAGGAGAGTTCGGGGTCGGTACGCACACACGAAGGCACCGGACTTGGGCTCGCGATTTCGAAAAAATTAGTTGAGACCATGAACGGCCATATTTCCGTTCAGAGCATTAAGAATGAAGGTGCTACGTTCACTTTTACGCTTCCACTGGCGACTTAAAACCCTACCATCGTGATATCTGAGCCCAATCAATTATTCGCTCTTCTTGCCTCAGTGCTGGCGCTGCTTTTTTGGTTAAGTACCAATAAACGGCTCAACATCTTTTTCAAGTTTCTTCCCCCCGTCATTTGGGCCTATTTCATCCCCATGTTTTTGACAACCGGCGGAATAACCCCTTCTTCTTCGTCGGTCTACACATGGATGGCGGATTACTTGCTGCCGCTGTCGCTTTTTCTTCTGATGATTACAGTCGATTTGCCATCCATCTTGAAATTGGGTAAAAAGGCTCTTTTTATGATGCTAGCGGGCACGTTGGGAATCGTTATTGGAGGCCCGGTCGCCTATTTGATTTTTAAATCTTATCTGCCACCCGATGCATGGAAGGGATTTGCAACGCTTTCCGGCAGTTGGATTGGTGGCACGGCCAACCTCGTTGCCATTCAAAAGAGCGTTGGTGCGCCCGACTCCGTGGTGGGACCCATCATTGTGGTAGATACCGTTGTTGGATATGGCTGGATGGGGGTGCTTATTTTTCTGAGTACGTTTCAGGCCAAATTTGATAAATGGACAAAGGCGGACAATAGCGCCATTGAAAAAGCAAACGCCCGGCTTCAGGAGATGGATACGACACGCAAGCCAACGCAACTCCATGACATTATTTACATTTTGGGCCTAGGCTTTGGAGCCACGGCCATTGCCATTGCCATTGGAAAGGGCCTACCGGTTCTGGGCGATCCGGTCATTATTAGTTCTACAACGTGGACCATCCTGATCGTCGTAACCATGGGCTTGGCGCTGTCGTTCACGCCCCTCCAGAAATTAGAACAAGTGGGGGCTTCGAGAATCGGATTTCTTGCCCTGTTTTTACTGATCACATCGATTGGGGCGCAAGCGAATTTGGCAGCGGTTTTGGACGTGCCTGTTTATTTCTTGGCAGGCCTTGTCTGGATTACTATTCACATCTGCACGCTTATGCTGGCAGCCAAATTGCTGAGGGCTCCGCTCTTTTTTGTGGCCACGGGTAGTATGGCCAATATTGGTGGGGCCGCCAGCGCGCCAATTGTGGCTAGCGTATATCACCCATTAATGGCCCCCGTGGGGCTATTAATGGGCGTTTCCGGTTATTTTCTGGGTATTTACGCGGCTCTTGGCTGCGCATGGATCCTAGGTCAATTGGCTATGTAGATCCTCTATTGGCCGATTTTAAGACTAAGTGCTTCCGCTTGATCAACCAAGCGGCCGATGGCTGCCACGCCTTGAGCCCAGAACGAGGGGTCTCGTAAGTCTACGCCCAACTTTCCTACCAGCTCGTGGGGCCAATCCGATCCGCCGGAAGAGAGTAGCTCCAGATACGATTCAGCGAAAGCATCTCCTTCGGCTTCGTATTTCGCATAGAGTGCCAAGACCAGCAGCTCTCCAAATGCGTATGCGTACACATAGCCTGGAGTATGCAAGAAATGAGGTATGTAACTCCACCACCACTGGTAATTTTCGGTCAGCGTAACACTACCGCCAAACATGGGAGTTTGCGTTTGCACCCAAGCGGCCGTCAAATCTTCCACCGAAAGCTCCCCCTGCTCTCGGCGCATCGTATGAATCTTATCCTCAAACCGATTCATAGACACCTGTCGAAATACGGTCGCAATCGTATCATCGATTTTGCCCATTAACATGGCTAACCGGTTTTCATCCTTGGTTTCTTCCTTCATCAAGCGCTGAAAAACTAGCATTTCACCGAAAACAGAGGCCGTTTCAGCCGTAGTCAGTGGCGTATCTGCTTGAAAAATGCCCTGTTTTCTGGATAGGTACTGGTGAATTCCATGGCCCAGTTCATGAGCCAGTGTCTGCACGTCCCGAATCTTGCCTGTGTAATTGACCATGATGTACGGATGCGCACTAGGAACGGCCCCATGGCTAAACGCTCCTCCTCTTTTTGCTGGCGCCAGCGCCGCATCAATCCAGTGTTCATCAAAGAATTTCTGGGCGATTTCCCCCATAACGGGGTGAAAACGGGAGTATGAGGTCAAAACCATCTCCTTGGCCTGCTCCCAAGAAATCAAGCGATCTGCTTCTCCGATGGGAGCGTATCGATCATACTCAAACATTTCTTCCAGATTCAGTAGCCGCTTTTTGATAGCATAAAAGCGGGAAACGTGCTTGTAACCATCCTGAACGGCATTAATTAACGCCTCTACATCGGCATCAGCCACTTCATTTGACTGATTCCGCGACGAAATCCAAGAAGGATACCCTCTGAGGCGATCATCGAGGGCCTTGTCTGCCAAGATCGTATTAAATACAAACGCTAGCGGGCGAATAGCGCCTTTCAAGCCAACGGTAAACGCCTCGGCCGATTCTTTTCTGACCGTTCGATCGCTATCGTGTAATCTGGTGAGAATTTGTTGCTGAGTTAATGGCTCACCGCCCATATCAAACATAAGGTCGCCCAAGGTTTCATCGAAAAAACGATTCCATGCCGAGCGCCCCGTATTGTGTTTCTCCACCATCACCCGTTCTTCCGGCTCCGACAACAAGTGCTGTTTCCCTAGCGATAGAACTTCCAAATAATGCCTAAAAGGTCTCATTTGAGGCATATCCAGAATGGAGTCGACTTTGGATTGATCCAGTAGCGTCCATTCTAGATCAAAAAACAGGAGTTTTGTGGAGACTTCGGTGTACGCTTCTTTCACCTTTTGTAAAAGAGCGCCCCTTTTTGAATCCGAGGTGTCGGTAGACCAATGCAGGTAGGCAAATGTGTAGGCTCGGCCAACCGTGTCCTGAATCCCCCCCAGTTCATCCATTATCGTTGGAAACTGTACTTTTTGAACGTTGTCAACTTGACCTTTATAGCTCGCTGAAAACGCGGTGGCTTTAGAAATACATAATTCCAATGCAGCAAGCAGGGCTTCCTCAGTTGCAAAAAGGTCAGAAAGATTCCAGTGAATATGCTCGGCTCCGGTCATGGGATCGGCAGTCGGCGTTTTTAAAGAGGAAGATGGGGACGTCATGGATACGTAGGTTCGTTGTATTTCGATTGCAGGGGCCCAAAGAAGCGTTTTGTTAAGCTAAAGGCTCGTAATCATAAATTCTTTGGCCAGCAGAGAACCCATTAACTGTCAAAAGGGTTCGAAGATGGTGGGTCGTGTACCAATTAAGTGCCGCTGCCCACAGTCATCCGATGTTGGCTGGCGTTCGTAATGGTGTCGCACTTTTTATTGCAATTGTACTCTTAATTGTACTCTTAATTGTATCTGTGTATGAAGTCCTCGTTTTTTTTCCTTCTAGTAGGCGCCTTTACATGGATTGGATGCCAACAGTCGTCCTCTCGAACAGAGCTCTTGCCTGGCGAAACCAGGCTGGACCGGCCGGTCCCTGAATTCCATGAACCGACGTTGGCCGGCGATTCCCTAGCCTCGGCCAACTTTAAGGGGCAGATTACGGTCGTCAATTTTTGGGCCACTTGGTGCGGCCCGTGTGTGGTCGAAATTCCGGAATTCGTTGCGCTGCAAGAGGAATGGAAGGATCGCCCGTTCCAATTTGTTGGCGTTTCGATGGATGATGCCGGATTTGAATCGATCGCGACCTTCGTATCGGACTTTCAAATGAACTACCCTCAAATCATGGACACGGGCGAGCTAGCCGACTCGTTTGGAGGCGTATGGGCGCTGCCCACCACCTTTGTGGTAGACCAAAATGGAATTGTTTTGGCTAGCTATCTCGGACTGTTTCCGCTCTCGACGCTCAGGGACGAACTCGACGAAATGGTCAAGGCCATAGAATCCGGAGAAACCTCTGCTTCTGATTAGGACACCTCAGCCGATTAGGCTCCTTCAAATGAATGGGTCACCGCGTTAGAAGCGGCCCCTGCCTGTGATCAGGACGGGGCGGAGACGGGCAAATAGATTCCTACAGTCTTGGTATCCTCTTTGAAATACGACTTTGCTACCTCCATTATATGCTCTGGCGTCACGTTTTCGGCCTGTTCTAGAAATCTGGTGTAAAGTTTCCAGTCCCCGGAAGCGATGGCTTCGTTGAGCTCAGAGGCCAGTGAAAAAGACCCGTCGCGTGCATAGAGCGTCTGCGCTTTTAATTTCTTGATTGCCCGGTTCAGTTCTTCTGAAAAAACCAAATGGAGTTTAAGATCGGATAGAGCGGCTTCGATGACCGCCTCCACTTCCTGCAAGGACTCTTCCTTCGCCGACATCGCTAGAACACTAAACAAGCCAGGATCCCGAAACGACGATGCTCCCGCAGATTGCATCGTACACAATCCGGAATCAATCAGACGGCTAGCCAACCGGCTCGACTTTCCATTGGATAGAATCATCGATAGGACGTGTAGCGTGGGTAAATCGGGGTGAGAAGCTTCTGGTACCTTAAAGGCAACCAACAGCGTCGGCATTCCGCCCGTCATGCGAATGGCTATCGTTCGCTTTCCCCTTTGATCAGGCTCCAATCCCGATAAGTCCTTCACGGGGATTTCCCGGCGAGGAATGGATTCGAAGGCGGCCTTTATTTGAGCCATCACTCCTTCCGCATTGAACCCTCCAATAACCGAAACAGTCGCATTATTGGGCCAATAATAGCGGTCGTAAAAGGACCGAAGCCCTTCTGGAGTCACTTGCTCGATGTCTTTTCGCCATCCGATGGTTGGGTGATGGTAGGGATGAGCGACGTAGGCAGCGGACCAAACAGAATGATATAATTTTCTCATCGGTTCGTTTTCGCCACGGTCAAACTCATTGAGGATAACCGTTCGTTCGCTGTTCACTTCATTAGGATCCAGCAAGAGGCCACGCATTCTATCCGCTTCGATATCTACCGCCAATTCCAAGTGTTCTGAGGGCAACATTTCGTAATAATTGGTGCGATCGTTCCAAGTGGTTGCATTCACACGAGCCCCTTTCGACTGCAACACATTGAATATGGTCGATCCCGACTGCTTGGAGTATTTATGGGTCCCCTTAAACATCATGTGCTCTAAGAAGTGGGTAGCACCTGTTTCGCCCAGGGTCTCGTCGCGGCTACCCACTTTGTAGGTAATCATAAATGTTGAAACGGGGGCTGCTCCAGAAGGCGCCAACAGGACCTCTAAACCATTGGCGTCCAAGCGGTACGACTGAATGCCGCCCTCCCCGTCCAATGCTGTAAATCCAGGATATTCGACTGTCATATGTTCTTTAAAAGTGCTTTTCTTCTTACTAGTGTGCTTCCAGCCAATTGTTACCCACATCCATGGACACTTCTACGGGGATTTTGAGCGGAAGTGCACCGACCATCTCTTCGCGGACAAGCGTCTTCATCTGTTCGAGCTCTGAAGGCACTACCTCGAATACCAACTCGTCATGAACCTGTAACAACATCCGGCTAAGCAATCCCTCTTTCTGAATTCGCTGCTGAATGGCAATCATCGCCAGCTTGATCATGTCGGCTTGGGTCCCTTGAATCGGCATATTCACCGATACCCGTTCCGCGAAGGCTCTAACCGTTCGGTTTCGAGCATTGATGTCCGGAATGTATCGTTTGCGCCCAAGCATGGTTTCTGCGTATCCGGTGGCCTGCGCTTTTTCTATCTGATGTACAATGAAAGAGGCGACGGCAGGGAAATTTCGATTGTATCCGTCAATCAGTTCCTGGGCTTCCGTGCGCGAGCAACGCAGCCGCGTGGCCAGTCCAAAAGCCGAAATTCCATACGGAATGCCATAATTAACTTCTTTGGCCTTGTTACGCTGTTCCCTACTAACATCACCCACTTCAACCCCAAACACGCGAGCGGCTGTTGCGGTGTGGATATCCAATCCATCTCGATAGGCTTGTTTTAGGGCTTCATCTCCCGACAAAGATGCCAAAATACGCAGCTCGATTTGTGCATAGTCCGCCGACATGAGGACGCATCCAGACTTGGCAATAAAGGCTTTCCGAACCTCGCGCCCGCGTTCTGTTCGAATGGGAATGTTCTGCAGGTTGGGATTGTTACTCGACAACCGACCGGTTGCCGCCGTCGTTTGATTGTATGAGGTGTGGATTCGATGAGTTATCGGGTGAACGAGATTTCCAAGGGAATCAATGTAGGTCGATTTCAACTTGGCCAGCTCGCGCCAGTCCAGTATCATTCCAGGCAATACGTGCTCCGTTGCCAATTCTTGAAGATCAGACTCTTTGGTTGATGCCTTGCCCGTCGAAGTTTTTGAAATAACTCGCAACCCGAGTTTCTCGTACAAAATCACCCCTATTTGGGCCGGAGAGCCAATATTGAACTCTTCACCAGCAACCTCATAGATTTGACGTTCCAAAACCTCTAAATCCTCCGATGTTTTGACGGAGAGGTCCATTAAAACGGACGTGTCCAAGGCAATTCCGGCTAATTCCATCTCAGAAAGCACTTCTACGAGTGGGAATTCGATGTCATAAGCGATGTTGGCCACCTCCCGCTCCATCAGCAACGGTTCAAACACATCGGCCAAACGCAATGCAATGTCGGCATCTTCGCATGCGTAGGGCGAAATGTCAGAAGGCGCGACCTCTCGCATAGAAATTTGATTCTTGCCAGACCCGATCAGCGAAGAAATGGGAATGGTCTGGTAGTTCAAATATCGCTTGGCCAACGCATCCAGATTGTGGGCTTCTTCGGGCGCAATCAGGTAATGCGCTACCATGGTATCAAAGACCGGCCCGACCACCTGCAATCCGTGGTGTGCCAACACGATCCAATCATATTTAACGTTTTGGCCAATTTTAACTGCGGGACCTTCCAAAACGGGGCGAACCAGGTCCAAAACGGTTTCAGTAGACGTTCCATCGGGCATAGGGGTAGGAATATAAAAGGCTTCCCCATGTTTAACGCTCAGGGACATTCCCACCATGGAGGCCAGATGTGGGTCCACTGAGGTAGTTTCCGTGTCAAAACTAACACGATCAAACCCTAGAACGTATTGCACGACTTCATGCAATTTCTCTGGTGAAGTAACGAAGGTATACGTCACGTCTTCAGCTTTGTAAGAATCCAGGCTACTCGTTCCAAAAAGGTCGGTTGGCTCGGATTGATCGTCTCCAGAACGATCTTCGTTGGAGGATTTCGTCGCCGACTTCGAACCCGGTTTGGAATCAGGCAGGGGCTCCAACGGGGCAAAAAAGCCTCCATTGTTCACTTTTTTAGGCCCTAGAACGCGCTCTGCCCGCTCGAACAGCCTCGAGAACTCCATTTCATCAAACAATTGCTTGATTAAACCTAGGTCTGGGGCACTGCAAATAAAGTCGCTCCACCCCAAGTTGAGTTCGACATCTGTTTTGATGGTCACCAAACGTTTGGAAAGCCGAGCCATGTCCGCGTCGTTGGCCAATCCTTCTTGAGCCCGCTTTCCTTTTACTTCGTGCGCATGGTCTAAAAGGTTCTCGAGCGATCCGTACTCCTGAATTAAGGTGATGGCCGTTTTTTCACCAATCCCTTTCACACCGGGTACATTATCCGCAGAGTCGCCCATGAGCGCCAGAATGTCGATAAACTGAATGGGGTTTAACCCAAACTTTTCCTTGAACGAGGCCTCCGTGATGGGATCAAATTCTTCACCCCGGTAGGCCGGCCTGAATTGTTCTACATCTTTACTCAGGAGTTGCTGAAAATCCTTGTCCGGAGATACGATAACGGCATGGGCCCCTTCACGTTCTGCCTGCTTAGCTAGCGTCCCGATTACATCGTCTGCTTCAACTCCTTCCACTTCCACCACCGGGATGTCCATGGCCTGGACAATACGTTTCATATGGGGCAAATTGGCCAACAACTCCTCTGGTGGCGGATCCCGATGCCCTTTGTAGTCCTCATACATTTCATCCCGAAACGTCCCTCCTTCTCCCATTACGTCAAAAACGACCGCTATATGGTCAATCCCGCGGTCTTCTATCAGCTTAATCAGTGCGGAAATAAACCCGTAGGTAGCGCTCGTGTTAAATCCTTTCGAGTTAATGAGTGGCCGATTGATAAAAATGAAGTGCGCCCGATAGGCCAAGGCCATGGCGTCGAGTAAATAAAGGGTGTTTTTGGAAGTACTCATGCAGATGATTTGGTTTGCTGCAAACTATGAATCGGAGGGCGTACTCGGAACCCTTCGAGTCATCGTTCTTACACGAGATGGATTTTTTCCTGAATTTCTATTAAAGCATTCGGCCTCATAGTGAGACGCCCCTCCGAACCAAATCGCCCCATGGTATTGAGACAACCCCAAAGCATACTCGTAACAGGCGGAGCGGGTTTTATCGGATCCAACTACCTCAACAAGATGGTACCGGCGTATCCGGATACCCTTTTTGTCAATTTAGACGCCCTCACGTACGCAGGAAATCTAGAAAACCTGGCGCAGGTCTGCGACCGATCCAATTATGTGTTCGAACGAGGAGATATTACCGATTTTGAGCTGGTAGCCGGGCTTTTTGACAAATACGGGTTTGATGCGGTCGTTCATTTTGCGGCCGAATCTCACGTCGATCGGTCTATTATCGATCCAACGGCGTTTGTAAAAACAAATGTGCAAGGGACGCTGGTCTTGCTTCAAAACGCTAAAGCAGCTTGGAAAGAAGGCGAAGGATTATTCCATCATGTTTCAACAGATGAAGTCTTTGGGTCGTTGGGTTCGAAGGGCGTTTTTACCTTGGAATCTCCGTACGCGCCTCGGTCGCCTTATGCGGCCTCGAAAGCTTCCGCCGATCATTTGGTTCGCAGCTTTGGCACGACCTATGGCTTGCCCTATGTGATCACCAATACGAGCAATAATTTCGGGCCGTACCAGTTTCCTGAGAAGCTAATCCCTCTGGTTTTAAATAATGCTCGCACGCGAAAACCCATTCCAATTTATGGAAAGGGCGAAAATGTTCGCGATTGGCTCTATGTCGAAGACCACTGTGAGGCTTTGGAGAAAGTCTTGTTGCAGGGGCAAGATGGTCATACGTACCTCATTGGCGGCTCAGAGGAGTGGAGTAATGTAGACTTAGTGGAAGCTCTATTAGACGTGTTTGACGCTATCACGGGGCAGGCGAAAGGTCGTAGCGGCGAGCTTATTACGTTTGTGCAAGACCGTGCTGGTCACGATTTTAGGTATGCGATAGACTCCTCGGTAACTCAAAAAGAATTACAGTGGCGGCCAAAGCATTCACTCAAGGAAGGACTAGTTAAAACAGTGACGTGGTATTTGGAGCATACAGACTGGCTTTCCAATATCTTGAACGAATCGTATCGCTCGTATTACCAATCTCAATACGGCGATCGCTGACCTATTCGGTCTGAGAATCCAAAATCCAAAGCCTGAAAGAGGATATGCATGAAGGGAGTAGTGTTAGCGGGAGGAACCGGAAGTCGATTGTATCCCTTAACGAGGGTTACCAACAAGCATTTATTGCCTGTTGGTCGATATCCCATGATCTTTCATCCATTGATGAGACTTCGCCGAGCTGGCGTTACAGAGATCGTCATTGTAACCAGTCCGGAGCATATGGGAGACGTGGTAAATCTGCTGGGCAGCGGTTCGAGGATGGGTTTAGACTTAACCTATCGCGTCCAGGATGAGCCAGGTGGTATTGCTCAGGCCCTCGCCCTGTGCCAAAACTTTGTGGGCAGTGAGCCCTTTGTAGTGGTGCTGGGAGACAACGTACTGGGCTCAGATATTGGACACGAAGTGGAAGCGTTCAATGCTCAGGTTCAGGCTGGTGGATCCGGGGCTCGCGTCCTGTTGAAAAAGGTCCACGATCCGGAGCGCTATGGAGTACCTGAATTCGATGGGGACAGAATTGTGCGCGTCATCGAAAAGCCATCTGTTCCGCCCTCTTCATTTTCAGTGATCGGTATCTATTTCTATGACGCCTCCGTCTTCACTCTCATAAACGACTTAAAACCCTCTGAACGGGGCGAGTTGGAAATCAGCGATGTGAGCAATATGTACGCAGACCAAGGCACCCTCACCTACGGAATATTGAGCTCATGGTGGGGCGACGCTGGCACGTTTGATGGACTTGAGGAAGCAGGAAAGTTCGCTAGAGACCTGTTTTACGAGGAACTTGGTAATGAGGGAGCCCGATGATCTGGAAAGAAGGCGACATTGTTGGTGTTGGGATCGAACCATTCAAAACCTTTTCGGACGACCGTGGGTGGTTAGCAGAACTGTTTAGGTCTGACATGCTTTCAGCGAATGATTACCCTGAGATGGGATATCTATCCTCAACGAATGCGGGCAAACAACGTGGACCTCATGAACACCACGCTCAAACCGATCGCTTTGGCTTTTTTCATGGCCACTATCGACTATTTCTATGGGATGCCAGAGAAGGCTCTGAATCCTATGGAATACGCTGCATTGTAGACGTGGGCCAATCGAATGCTGTCGTAGTGACCATCCCTCCGGGAGTGGTACACGCCTATGTTAATGTGGGCGTCGAGGACGCATTCGTCCTGAATTTCCCCAATAAATTGTATGCCGGCCAGCACCGCAAAGAACCCGTGGACGAAATTCGGCACGAAGACCTTTTGGACTCCCCGTTCACGTTAGATCTCAAATAATAATGATTCTCGTTCTTTTTGACATTGATGGTACACTCATCACATCGGGCGGCACCGGCAGAAAAGCCATTGCAAAGGCCCTCTCAGAGTTCTGTGGGGTGGAAATAGACATGTCAAAAGTACCCTTAGGGGGCCGCACGGACCCGGCCATCGTACGGGACTGCCTCCGAGTAGGAGGATTCAAAGAGCATGAAATTCCGGCACTTATTCCGGTTTGTTTGGAAATATATGCGGAAGAATTGGAACGAGTTATTCGTCCGGAGCACGTAACGCTACTGCCTGGCGTTCAGTCGCTCCTCGACACGCTAGCAACCCGACCAGAATTTTCGTTGGGACTGATTACCGGTAACATGCAAAACACCGCTTATATGAAGCTCGGAGCCGGTCAGATTGCATCCTACTTCCCATGTGGCGGATTTGGTAGCGATCATGAGGATCGCAATTTGCTCCCAAGTTTTGCTAGAGATCGGGCCAATGCGCACTATAAACGCTCTTTTAGCCCGTCAAAAACGATCGTTATTGGGGATACTGAACACGATATCAGTTGTTCGAGACATTTCGGTGCGTGGGCCATCGGGGTGTCTACGGGAATGAGCTCCCATGAGAACCTAGCAGCTTGTCAACCGGATTTATTGGTGACCAGTTTGAACGAGTCTGAAATGGTCTGGTCCTTTTTCGAGTCTATTTTGGAATCCTAAGCCCTGGGGTGGAAGGCGCGTTGATCCCAGGTAAAACCTCCGGCCAGATCTCAGCCTTGAACAACGAACCTGGCCGTAACGGATAACTGGTGCTCTTCAGCGATTCGATGAAAAAGCATCCTAGACGTCCGCTCGACAAGGGTGAACACCTCGTCGAAGCCTTTTGCACCCCCGAAATAGGGGTCAGGGACCTGAAAATCTCCAGGATCTGGATCAAATTCCCGAAACAGTCGAACCTTGGCGGAAAAAGAGGAATCTTGGTCCAGCGAAAGCATATCTCTCAGGTTGGATTTGTCCATCGCGAAAATGTAATCAAACGCTTCGAAATCGGACGCTTTAAACTGACGCCCCTTTAACGTATCGATCGAAAGTCCGTTTTTACGCGCAGTCTGGCACATTCTGGCGTCTGGGGCCGATCCTATGTGCCAGTCCCCGGTGCCCGCAGAGTCTATCTGAAAAACTTCCTGCTGGCCGTGTTCTTCGACTATCGAACGAAAGACTCCTTC
This sequence comes from uncultured Bacteroidota bacterium, assembly GCA_937877085.1. Lineage (GTDB taxonomy): Bacteria > Bacteroidota > Rhodothermia > Rhodothermales > UBA10348 > UBA10348. The sequence continues at coordinate 46 of CALEEY010000134.1, read as the reverse complement.
CGCCAAAGGGCTACGACAAATATTTCCTAAACAAACAAAAAGGACC
>CALEEY010000133.1 GCA_937877085.1 uncultured Bacteroidota bacterium | reverse complement strand
TTCTTCGGCTGGCCCAATCTCAATCCAGATTTCGGCAAACTGACCACGACCACCCGACTGTTTCTTGTGCGTGTAGCGTTGATCAACCATTTTGCCGAGAGCTTCGCGGTAGGAAACCTGTGGTTTACCCACGTTGGCTTCAACTTTGAACTCGCGCTTGAGGCGGTCTACGATAATTTCAAGGTGAAGCTCACCCATTCCTGCAATAAGTGTCTGACCCGTTTCGTGGTCGACATTTACCTTGAAGGTTGGATCTTCTTCAGCTAGTTTCGCCAGTCCGTTACCCAATTTATCGCTGTCTGCCTTTGTTTTAGGCTCGATAGCAATCTTGATAACAGGCTCTGGAAACTCCATTTTCTCCAAAATCACTGGGTGATCGATGTCACAGAAGGTGTCCCCGGTGTGAACCAGCTTTACTCCAACTCCGGCAGCGATATCACCTGCACGTACTTCATCCACGTCTTCACGTGAATCTGCGTGCATCAACAAAATACGTCCGATGCGCTCCTTGTTACCGGAGGTAGCATTCAAAATCTGAGTTCCTTTAGCCAAGCGGCCAGAGTACACCCGGAAGAACGTTAGTTTTCCAACATAGGGGTCCGTCATTACTTTGAAAGCAATGGCTGAAAACGGCCCGTCTGGGTCTGCCTTCCTTACTTCAACAGCATCCGTCCGAGGATGGATACCTTGAATGGCAGGTACGTCCGTTGGGCTAGGAAGGTAGTCGATGACGCCGTCTAGCAAACGCTGAACGCCTTTATTCTTGAAAGCTGTACCGCAGAACACTGGAGTAATATCCAGGCTCAACGTGGCGGAACGAACAACTGCTTTAAGTTCTTCAGGAGTAATTTCTTCTCCTTCGAGATACTTCATTAGAAGCGCTTCGTTGTGATCAGCGACGGCTTCCAACAAGTTGATTCTCCAATGACGGGTAGCAACTACCAAATCTTGAGGGATCGGAATTTCGTCAAAGGTCATTCCCTGAGTTTCGTCGTGCCAAATAATGGCCTTATTCAAAATCAGGTCGACAATGCCTCTAAACATCTCGCCTTCGCCAATCGGAATCTGGACCGGTACGGCATTGGCTTTCAAACGATCTTTCATGGCTTTGACGGCAGCTTCAAAATCCGCTCCCGTACGATCCATTTTGTTCACAAACGCGATGCGAGGAACATGATACTTGTTTGCCTGACGCCAAACGGTTTCAGACTGAGGCTCCACGCCGCCAACGGCGCAAAACAAAGCAACGGCTCCGTCGAGCACACGAAGAGAACGCTCTACTTCAACAGTAAAGTCCACGTGACCAGGCGTATCAATAATGTTGATACGGTGGTTATCCCACTCACAGGTGGTCGCAGCACTCGTAATCGTAATACCGCGCTCTTTTTCCTGCTCCATCCAGTCCATGGTAGCTCCACCTTCGTGAACCTCTCCCATGCGATGCAGCTTGCCGGTGTAGTATAGAATACGCTCAGTCGTGGTCGTTTTACCCGCATCAATGTGAGCCATGATGCCGATGTTACGGGTCCTTGCAAGCGTGAATTTATTTGTAGTGCTCATTGAATGATTTAATCAGCAGATTCGAATTCCAGTCGATTAGAAGCGGAAATGAGCGAAAGCCTTGTTGGCCTCGGCCATACGGTGCGTATCGTCCTTTTTCTTGATGGCACCGCCTTCGCCTTTAGCAGCACTGATAATCTCATTAGCCAAGCGATTGGCCATGCTCTTATCATTTCTGGTTTTCGCAAATTGAATTAACCAGCGAAATGCCAAGGCTGTACGGCGGTCAGGGCGAACCTCGATAGGAACCTGATAGGTAGCACCACCGACCCGGCGGCTACGTACTTCTACAAGAGGAGCAACATTGTTGACCGCTTGACGAAACACTTCGACGCCTTCTTCTTCCGTTCGGCTGTGGATGAGATCGAAAGCCTGATAGACAAGGCCACGAGCCACATTCTTCTTTCCACTTTCCATAACAGCGTTCACAAACCTCGATACCAGTACATCTTTGTATACTGGATCGGCTGGGGTTAGTCTACGCTCTGCAGTTTTTCTACGCATGTTCTTCTACGCGCTGTCTTGTCTCTTAGAACTAATGTCTTGCTTAAACACAAGCCGGGATTCGCTTCAATGAACCGAAGCCCGAAAAATTTGAGGTTCTTACGTCCTGGAATTACTTCCGAGGCCGTTTCGCACCATACTTGGAACGGCTTTTCCGTCTATCCGCAACGCCCGACGTATCGAGTGCGCCACGTACAATATGATACTTAACACCCGGAAGGTCCTTAACACGACCACCACGAACGAGCACAATAGAGTGCTCCTGGAGGTTG
>CALEEY010000132.1 GCA_937877085.1 uncultured Bacteroidota bacterium | reverse complement strand
TATACTTCGAACGCTTGGATCGCGTATTGTCGTGAGACTGGTATTGAACACGAGCTCAGCCCACCATACAGACACGATGGGCTGGGCGACATTGAGCGCGCAATGCAGACCGTCGGCGTGGCTTTTCGCTGCATGATGCTGCAAGGAAATGCGCCAGCACCTATGCAGCCCTATGCTCTCGTTCATGGGAATGTCATCCGTAATCATAGTCCCACCGAAGCCAACAAGGGCCTTACTCCTCTCGAGAAACAAGCTGGGATGAAGCTTCCACCCAACGAGCGCCTTGCAAAAGGTGTCTTATTTTGCCTTTTCTACGTTCATGTGTATGAAGAGCAACGTGTTAAGCACGACCCTCGGGGAATACCGTCCGTCTACCTCGGATTTGATGCGCGAAACAATCAATTCATTGCAATGGAGTGGCTGACCGGCAAGATCAGATATGTCGGCGACGGCACTTTCCATTGCAGTGTATTCCCTTTTCGCGCCAACCCTAGTCGCTCTCCATTTTGGATGAATGAGTATGACCACACTGCTCCAAATTCTACGGTGTCGGACCCACAGCCTGATCCACACAGCTTGCCCACCGGTCCACGTCGATCACTACGCCAACACGGATACCAGTACACTGGTGGGATGCCAGTCATTAATATTCCTGACGTGGATGTCGCCCCAGAATCACCACAGAATCTACTGCTTCTGGTCGACGAAATTGATGCTAACCTCCATTTTCATGATGACATCTCGGCAGATTATTCTTAATCGTACTTCGTCCATGCATGGGGAAAGGATCCCGCAAATTGGAAAGAAGCCATGGCCGGGCCGTTCGCCAATGAATGGATTCTGGCGATGCTGGCCGAGCGTGAGTCCTTCCGACAACATGGTGTTTATATCCTTGTGCCCAGAGCCACAGCAAAAGGCAAGAAGATATTCAAGCCGCGCCCCGTGTTAAAAATCAAGATCAATCAACCTACCGCTGACGAACCCAATGGTTCATTGGAAAAGTTTAAATACCGATTGACTGTTGCCGCGTTTACAAAAATGCTCACCGAAGGCATTGATTACAAGGAAAAGGCTTCGTCTACAGTGAAGTGGAATTCGTCGAAAATTCTTATCAGCACCGCTGTGGAGGAAGATTGGGATTTGATCCACGCCGACATGAAGACATTTTTCCATTATGGTGTATTTGACAAAGATACCAAGGTTTTCATGGAGCAACCCGAAGGCTGGGACTCCCCTGATAAGCCTGCTTGTGATTGGATTTGTCAGCTCGTGCATACGCTGTACGGGCATCCTGCAGCCTCACATGAAGCCCAAGTGGTCCTGAATGATACCCTGACGAAGGACAAGGTTTTCGTCCAGACCACAGCTGATGATTGTGTTTACGTATCTGCACCAACTACGCCTGGCTATGCAGCTGCGGGGATACACGTCGACGATGTGCTAGCGACGGGTGATGCTAAAGGTTTGGCCGCTCTCGTTTCAACACTGAAGAGCAAATTCGAGATTACTACAAAGTTGAATCCGACTTTGATCACCGGCGTCCAGATTGAGCGCAATCGTTCGCGCAAGTGGCTCAAGCTTCATCAGGCTGCCTATATCACTACGCTGCTTGAAGAATGGAATATGGCTGACTGTACCGCGGTCGATACTCCGATGGACCCTGGTACTGCACGCGCGTTGATGCTCATCATCGAAATTGGGACCGATCCAGTTGTTCTTGCAAAATATCGAAGCTTGGTTGGTTGCCTCTTGTGGCTTCATAAGACTCGCCCGGATCTGATGTATGCCATTAATTTGCTTTCTCGATTCTGCACTGTTTCCACCGAGCTGCATCTTAAATTGGCTATGCGAGTTCTCCGTTATCTCAAGGGCACGACTGATTTCGGTATTGTTTTTCAAGCTGGGTTTCCCAATGACGGTGTTCTGACTGCCGAAGCTGACGCCGATTTGGCTGGCGACCTGACTACTTCACGCTCTACAATGGGTGTTTATGCCAAAGTTGGCCAGTTTGGCACCATTTCCTGCAATAGCTCGCTGGATCGAAAAATCTCCACCTCAACCGGTCAGGCCGAGACATTTGCCCTTGCTTCCCTCGTCAGAGAGGTAGTCTGGATCCGGCATCTGCTTTTTGAACTTCGACGCCCTCAGTCCAAACCTACTCAAACGAACACAGACAACCAAGAACGAGACGTAGATAAGGACCGAGACTAAAATCCGTCTCGTTATGAACTTT
>CALEEY010000131.1 GCA_937877085.1 uncultured Bacteroidota bacterium | reverse complement strand
ACCCATAGCCCAACGGGGATGAAATACATGAAAATGATCAAGCTAAGCATGATGATGCCAATCACCATGACGCCTGTGGCTGTCAATAAAGTTTCCATAACTATGCTATGTCCTGTTTTCGATAGTCTCCGCTTGCACCGCCTGTTTTGGCGAGAAGGTGGATCTGATCAATCGTAATGTCTTTTGTGATGGCCTTACACATGTCATACACGGTAAGGGCCGCGATGGAAACGGCCGTTAGGGCCTCCATTTCAACGCCCGTAGGTCCAATGCTTTTTGCAAAGGACCGGATTTCGACGGCCGATTCGGCCTCAAGTAATGTTAGTTCGACGTCAACACGTTGAATTTGAACCGTGTGACATAAGGGGATCAGGCGGGAGGTCTCTTTCGCCCCCATGATTCCCGCAATTTGCGCCACCGATAACACATCTCCTTTGCGAAGCGTGTTGTCTTTAACCTTCTTAAAAGCCTCTTCTCCTAAAAAGACTTTGCCAACCGCAACCGCCGTTCTAACCGTGTCAGATTTTGCAGAAACGTCTACCATGTGGACGCCGCCTTCTGGATTAACATGGGTGAACGAGGACATATGTGCGCGTAATCGAATATTTAAGTCTGAATGGACGGGCCGGCTTGAAGGAACAGATTTGACACCCTTGGTGCCTTTTCACATCGAGTAAGTTGCCTTTTCGCTTCAAGACCGTTGATACGAAGCTTCCGCCGCTCGGTTCATCCGCCGATTAAAATCATGGGACGGTTATCGGCAACGGCTAAATCGTACATCCCTGCGTGGGCGGCCTTCTTTTTACTAATGGCCTCGTAGATGGCCACTTTCAATTCGGCGTCTGAAACACCACCCCGCATCATATCGCGAAGGTTGACCTCCCGATTTCCGAATAAACACACTTTTAGTTGGCCGTCGGCCGTCATTCGAATACGGTTACACCCTGAACAAAAATGATCAGACATGGAGGAAATAAATCCTACCCTGCCTATAAACCCCGGTACTCGCCACGTTTTCGAGGTCTCTTGAGGTCCGTCTTCCAGGCGTTCCAAATGGGGATAGGATTGCCGAATGGTCTGTAGCATGTCTTGATAAGACATGAATTCTCCATCGTTCCATTCGTTGCCGCCAAACGGCATGTACTCTATAAAGCGAATTTCAATGGGCTGGTGCTCGGTCATGGCCACAAAATCAACCAATTCGTCCTCGTTAAAACCCTTCATTACCACGGCATTGATCTTGACCGGATTGTATCCAGCGGCCAACGTATCCTGAATAGCTTGAAGGACATCTGCCAGACCACGGCGCCGAGTTACACGAATAAATTTGTCTTCTTTAAGGGTATCCAACGAAATGTTGAAAAGGGTAACGCCGCCCGTTTGAAGCGCCTTCAGTTTTCGCGAAAGTAGCAGGCCATTTGTGGTGATGGCCAGATCTTTTATGCCTGGAATCTGGGCCAAATGAGAAACAAGCTGCTCTATTTCCTTTCGAATCAGGGGCTCGCCGCCAGTCAGTCGAATTTTGGTGACGCCGAGCGAGGCGAACAGTCCGGAAAGTCGCAGGATCTCCTCGTACGTTAAAATGTGGTCCTTCGGCTTGAGCTCCACCCCGCCCGCGGGCATGCAATAGGTACACCGCAAATTGCACCGCTCGGTCAGTGAAATGCGCAAATACGTGTGCTTTCGGCCAAAAGAGTCGGTCAATAGCAGATTGTCAGGGACACTTGGAATACCTGGAAGGACGTTGACGTCAGGCGGATCGGGAATATGCGGGGAAGTCGGCGCTTGCAAATGGATTATTCTATCGTGTGGATTATTCTATTGTGCCGTAAATAATTTTGCCGCCAAGAAACGTGGCAACCACTTTTGTTGACAAAATCTGTGGAGTCGGAATGGTCATGATATCGTCGGAAAGAATCACAAAATCAGCAAACTTTCCGGGTGAAAGCGAGCCCATCTTCGTTTCTTCAAAGGCCGCAAACGCCGCGTCTTTTGTGAATGCGCTTAGGGTTTCTTCACGGGTCAGGCGTTCCTCTGGATACCATCCTCCCTCGGGAAGCAAATCTTTGGTTTGGCGCGTGACGGAGGCAAAAAATCCTTCGAGTGGATTCGATTTTTCAACGGGGAAGTCCGACCCGAAGGCTAACGGGACGCCCGCGTCTTTCAAGGTTCTCCAGGCATATCCCCCCTTGATACGATGCGCGCCCAGGCGGTCTTCGGCCATATTTAAATCGCTCGTTGCATGCGTGGGCTGCATCGAAGCGATGATTCCCATTTTCAAAAACCGAGGAATCTCCTCAAGATCAATGATCTGAGTATGCTCGTCCCTGTGGCGACCTTCTGGCGTGGCTCCAGCCATTTCATACCCATCGAGCAACATTTTATTTGCGCGATCTCCAATGGCGTGGGTGTTTACCTGATATCCGCATTCGAGTGCTCGTTGTACGGTTTCGTTGAACTTTTCGACCGTCGTCCGAATTAATCCCTTATTTCCTGGATGATCCGAGTAATCGTCAATTAACGCGGCACCACGACTCCCCAACGCTCCATCTAATACCAATTTTACAGAACGAACCGTCAATCGATCCCCATAATCTATGATGGGATTGTTACAGAGCTGGTCAAATAAGGCCCCCGGCCCTCCGATCATCGCGTACATGCGTACGCTAAATCGGTCCTCGTCTATAAATCGCTTGTACCGATCGATGGTCTCTGGCCCGACTCCTGCATCGTGAATGCCGGTCAGTCCCATCTCCGCTGCTTCATGGAGGGCTAACTCGAGCGCCCGATCCAAATCGGCCTCTGTCTCTTCGGGGATGATACCGGTAACAAATCGTTGAGCGGTGTCTATAAATACCCCGGTTGGCTCCCCATTTCTATCTCGCAAAATGGCTCCCCCTTCCGGATCAGAAGCCGCCTGAATCTGATTCAACCCAGCCAATTCCATCGCAGCGGTGTTGGCCCATCCGGCATGGCCATCGATTCGGCTCAGCCAAACAGGCCTCGTTGGAAAAGCGGCGTCC
>CALEEY010000130.1 GCA_937877085.1 uncultured Bacteroidota bacterium | reverse complement strand
GTCTTTGGGATCCCGTAGATACACATTGGCAAGCGCGTCTGTTTGAAATCCAAAACGGTTGCGGGCCCGATCAACCGGATGGATGGGCATTCCAGGTCGTGGGTGAACCGGGAAATCGGCCGGCCGACTCCCCTCTAGCTCTGCGATCTGGTTAACCCACTCAATAGGACAAAGGAGGTCGTCTAGGAATTCATCTTGGGCCTGGGCGTGTACAGCCTGTGCTCGCGTCTGGATCGAAGTCCATCCCACCAAAACAAACCATATGATCCATTTACAATTCATGCCTGCCATTCCCATGGGTTCGGTTCGTTTGCTACGGTGGCACGAATAGCCTGCTTACGGCAATTCTTCGAATCGATTCGCTGCTCTATTCTTTCTGACGGATTCCGGATTAAAAATCTGACCATTCATAGCGATATATACGCCAAAAGGAAGAGATTGCACGGCCCCTACGGCCACTCCAATATTAAACTCCGCATCCGTTTCGCGAAATCGAGCGGGCGATAAGGATCCGACCAATACAATGGTTTTGTTCGCAACGCTTTGCCCTAGGGCGATGGCCGTTTCCACCATGGTGTCTGTTCCATGAGTAACAATCACGTGAGGGGCATCCGTTCGATCAATTTGGTCTACAATGGCTTGTCGGTCTTCATCCGTGATGTCCAAACTGTCCTTTTGAAAAACTTCGATTACGTCGTATTCAAACGTAGCACCTACTCTGTCCAGGATAACCTTTATTTGGGGGTTTCCGACGTGATAGTCACTTTTGGCATCGAAATAAACCTTATCGATGGTGCCGCCAGTCGTAAAAATGGCAATTTTCATTGGTTCAACTGGATAAATGAGGGATTGCTGTTGGCATATACCTCACGTTCTATGATAAGCGATTGATCCATCGATCCAGGTTTTGGAACAGGTATTAGGTTGAAAATGATACAACCAAGACTCGATATCCGGTACGTCTAGTTCAGCGAAATTTGCACGCTTTCCGATCTCAATCGATCCATACTCGCTGTCTTTACAGATAGCTTTGGCAGCCATCAACGTAGCTCCTTTGACCGCCTCAGCCGGCGTCATCCGGCTCATGGTGCAGGCTAACATCATAGCCAAATGCAAATCATAGCTCGGAGCCGAGCCTGGATTAAAGTCGGTGGCTACCGCCACATGTACCCCGGCATCTAAAAAGGATCGGGCCTTCATGGGCGGCTGATGTAAATACAGCGATGCAAACGGCAAACAGACGGCCGTTACGTGGGCGCGTGCCATAGCCGCAATGCCTTTAGAAGACGTAAACTCCAAATGGTCTGCGGAGACTGCCCCCGTTAGTGCAGCTAATTCTCCGCCGCCCATATCGCTTAGCTGATCGACGTGTAGCTTTGGAATGAGCCCGTGCGCAAGCCCAACCACCAATAGGTACTCCGCTTCAATGGCCGTAAAGGCTCCCTGTTCGACAAAAATGTCATTGAATGAAGCCAACTGTTCCGCCGCGACGAGTGGAATGAGTTCCTCCCCAATCATTTTTATGTAACATTCACGATTACAATTAGCATCAGGTGGCACAATGTGCGCCGCCAAAAGCGTTGAAACCACGTCTTGGGGTACAAGAGCAGCCAATTTTCGATACACCCGAAGGAGCTTGATTTCCGACTCCATCGACAACCCGTATCCCGTTTTGCACTCTATAGCAGTGACTCCAAGCTCCAAATACTTGCTCGCATACATCAAACAATGCGCCAGCAAGGCTTCTTCTGAAGCTACTCTTGTTTGCTGCATGGTTTTCCGAATGCCACCTCCCGCCGCCGCAATATCCAAGTAACCCTTCCCTTCTATGCGCATCCTGAATTCGTCTACACGCCAGCCACCGAATGCCAGGTGCGTGTGGCAATCGACCAACCCGGGAATTACGGTTCGGCCCTCGGCCGACGTACGCTCGAAGTCTGCATACGCGGAGGGAATGCCATTCTCTTCTCCAACCCACACAATACGGCCGTTTTCGAAGGCAATGGCCGCCTTTTCAATAGCGTGAACATCGGCTTGGCTGCCACTGTCACGACAGGTGGCCAAATATCCAATGCCCTCAAGTACACCTGAATTATGCAAGAATGCACCCCTCCGCTTCGACCACTTTCTGCAGAATAGACGATTGAATAATCTCCATACTGGGCGTGAGGTCGTCTTGAAACAAGTAATCTTTCTCCCGATGTGGGATGCGCGACCTGATCAAGGCGTGCGCCGCCGCCACCCCTTTCCCCGGCTTCAAAGGCAGCCGATAGTCTAGAGCCTGGGCAGCCGTGAGCAATTCGATCGCAAACACGTACTCTAGGTTTTTGAGCACTTGTAATAGCTTTACGGCGCTGATACTTCCCATCGAAACATGGTCTTCCTGACCTAACGATGTTGGAATGGAATCGACCGAGGCCGGATGGCAGAGTACCTTATTTTCAGACACTAAGGCGGCAGCCGTGTACTGGGGAATCATGAAGCCGGAATTTAGACCGGTCTCCGTCATCAACAAACGAGGCAGTCCATCATGGCCTTCTAGGAGCAAGTAGATACGGCGCTCAGAAATCGAAGCTAATTCAGCCAACGCAATCGCGGCATAGTCCATAGCCAAAGCCAGCGGTTGCCCATGAAAATTCCCGCCACTAATCACATCCCCATCCTCAAACACCAGCGGATTGTCGGTTACGGAATTCAGCTCCGTTTCGATCATGTCCAACGCATGGGATAATGCATCTCGGCTGGCGCCGTGCACCTGTGGAACACATCTCAGGCAATACGGATCTTGTACTTTGCCGCAATCCCGGTGGGACTCCAGAATTTCGCTATCTACTAAGAGGGCTCGGACATTTTCGGCTACTGCTTTTTGCCCTTTGTGCGGCCGGAGGGCGTGTACCCGGGCGTCGAACGGTCGAGAGCTACCTTGAAGCGCCTCGAGGCTCATCGTGGCAAGGGTGTCTGCCGTTCGAACCAACTCCGTTGCACGGTTTAAAATAAAAGCGCCGTATGCCGCCATGAATTGAGTGCCATTGATTAAACTCAATCCGTCTTTTGCCTGCAATTCAATAGGCTCAAGTCCTGCATTTGACAACACTTCTGAGGCGGGCACTGGTTTATCGTCCTTCCCCCAAAAATAGCCGAATCCAATCAATGGAAGCGACATATGGGCTAGCGGAGCCAAGTCTCCCGAGGCTCCAACGCTACCTTTGGATGGCACAACTGGCACCCAATCGTTCTTTGCCATCCACAAGAGCCGTTCAAACGTCTTTTCAGAGACGCCTGAATAGCCGAGACCGAGCGCTTGAACTTTAAGTGCCAACATGATTCGGGTGATATCCTTCGGCATGGGATCCCCGACGCCAACCGCGTGACTGATCAGAAGATTTCGCTGGAGTTGGCCGAGATGCTCATTCCCAATACGTTTATTCGCGAGCTTTCCAAAGCCAGTATTGACTCCATAAACGGCTTCTCCGCCCGAAATGGCCCGTTCTAAGTTCCTTCTGGACCTAGAAACGGCAGTCGAATCCGCAGCTAGGCCGCTGAGCATCGTTTCGATATCTCGATACAAGTACTTTACTGAAATATGATGGCTCATCCGTTCACCATGGGTAAGTCGACGCCCCGTTCATTGGCCGTTTGAATGGCCACATCGTACCCAGCATCGGCGTGGCGCATGACCCCCGTGCCAGGATCATTCGTCAGCACTCGCTCCAGACGACGGTCTGCAGAATCCGTACCGTCTGCTATGCAAACCATTCCCGAATGAATCGAGTATCCAATACCGACCCCGCCCCCGTGGTGAAGCGACACCCAGCTGGCCCCGGAAGCGGTGTTCAACAATGCGTTGAGCAATGGCCAATCGGCAATCGCGTCCGACCCGTCCTTCATATTTTCGGTTTCTCTGTTCGGCGATGCAACCGATCCGCTATCCAAGTGATCGCGTCCAATCACGATGGGCGCCTTCACTTTACCATTTTTAACCAACCAGTTAAATTTGAGCCCCATTTCAGCCCGTTCTCCATATTCCAACCAACAAATGCGAGCCGGCAAGCCCTGAAATTGGACCTGTTTGCGGGCTTTGTGAATCCAACGAGCCAGCGCTTCTTTTTGCGGAAAGGTCTCCATGACGGCGTCGTCGGTTATGGCAATATCGGCTGGATCGCCAGATAAAGCAGCCCACCTAAACGGACCAGAGCCTTTGCAAAAGAGGGGCCGGATAAATTCAGGTACGAATCCAGGAATGGTGAACGCTTCGGTCATTGCGCGATGATCCGCGACTTGCCCCCGAAGGTTGTTGCCATAATCGAATACGATGGCGCCCGCCGTCTTCAAGTCCAGCATGGCTTGAATGTGCGCCTGCATGGCGTCCAACACCGCCGATTTGTACCCAGAGGGATCACTCAGTCGAAAGGTTTCGGCTGTTTCAGTTGTGTAGCCTATGGGCAGATAGCCCAATTCCAGGTCATGGGCAGATGTTTGATCTGTAACAATGTCTGGTACAATTCCTCTGCGTACCAATTCTGGAAGCACCTCGGCTATGTTTCCGAGGAGTCCAATGGAGAGGGCCTCTTTGCGTGCTGTGGCTTCGAAAAGCCGATCGAGCGCCGAGTCGAGATCCTCGCTCATCACATCGCAATACCCCGTGTCGACCCGCCGGCGAATTCGAACAGGGTCTACTTCAACACACAGACACGCCCCCCCATTCATGGTTGTCGCGAGCGGCTGCGCACCACCCATGCCTCCTAACCCAGCCGTCACGACAAGTCTCCCTGCCAACGTGCCGCCAAAATGTTGATTGGCGCATTCGGCAAACGTTTCATAGGTCCCCTGCAAAATTCCCTGGGTACCAATATAGATCCAAGATCCCGCCGTCATCTGGCCATACATGGTCAGACCGAGTGCTTCCAGTCGTCTGAATTCGTCCCAATTGCCCCATCGAGGCACCAAGTGGGCGTTCGCAATCAGCACCCGGGGGGCCTCGTCATGTGTCCGAAAAACACCTACGGGCTTACCAGACTGGACCAATAAGGTCTCATCGTTTTCCAAGCGTTTGAGCGTTTCAACAATACGATAGTAGCTGGGCCAATCTCGAGCCGCCTTACCGCTACCCCCATAAACAACTAAGTCCTCTGGGCGCTCGGCTACCGCAGGATCTAGATTGTTCATCAACATGCGCATGGCGGCCTCTTGGTGCCAGCCTTTGCACGTAATGGTGGATCCTCGAGGCGCGTGAATAGCTGTTTGAATCAGCGACATAGGTTTTGGGGATCTAAATCCGAAAGGGGTCTTTTTTAGGTGATGGGGAGACAGCTACTAAATGGGCCGACCGTTATTCAAATTGGCGCCGAAATGCCTCAAATTTTTCTTCCAGGTCTGATAGTCTGGCTCGGACCTCTTCCAGTTCTTCTGCTATTTGCGTGGATACACCAGCTGAAAGGCCAGCCGAACGACCTCCATCGGAGGCGGCTGCAGCCAAAGTATACGCTTCCAAAGCTTCAGGACCTTCCAGTAAATGAGCAAATCGTTCACCCTTTTGACCGGGACTGCGTCCAATCGATACGACGAGGGGCTCTTCCAGAGCAGCCAGCGTTTCCACTTGGGCCGCGATATGTTCTATACTTTCAAAGGGAGCCATTCGAGTCGTATGCGTACGAAGCTCCCCGAGGGTCTGAGGACCTCGAAGCATTAGACTGGCAAGGATGGCTAATTGCTCTCTGCTCAGACTCCAATGTTGAGCCGAAGCGTGCCGAAACTTCTCCGTCCTGCTTCCCGCGACCGCGGCGTGACCAACCAACCGGTGCCGCTGAAGCTCATCAATGTTTTCTCTGATCTGAAATTCGCCGTACTCAACAACCGGGGAACGATTGGATTTTTGATTGCACCCGTTAACCAACGCATTTAGCGTCATCGGGTAATATTCCGGCGTGCTGAGTTCTTTTTCAATTAAAACCCCAAGGACTCGTACCGCCTCAGGACTCAAAACCTTTTCCATGTGCTGTGCCTCGTTCGGGGATTACATCCCCATTTAAAAGACGAATCCTGAACAATTCTTACCTGGCAGGACATAGAAGAAACGACAGATCCTATCGGGGATCAAATACCAGATGCAATCAATAGTTCAATATCTCGATGCGGCATTCCAAACATCATGGCCAAACTCTTTTTGGTCAAATGTTTGCGATAGGTGTACGTCCCATTTCGAAGTCCCACATCAGTCCAAAGCGCCTCGTTTACCGAACTGGCGTTTCCAATTTTGATGACATAAGGTACTAACACATTCGTCAGGGCGTAGGTTGCCGTTCTGGCCGCGTTCGAAGGCATATTGGGCACGGCATAGTGGATGACCCCGTGCCGGCGAAAGGTCGGCTTGGAATGGGTGGTAGCCCGACTGGTCTCGACACATCCGCCTTGATCTATGACGGTATCGACAATGACCGATCCAGCCCTCATCGACGCCACCATCTCTTCTGTAACAATTACAGTTGCTTTTTGGCCGGCGGTCAACATAGCCCCAATTACAACGTCTGCCGTGAGTAAGGCTTGGGAAATATATTGCTCGGTAGCCATAGCGGTGGTCACACCCCGACCCAGGTAGTGCTCGATCGACCGAAGGGCGCCCAGATCATTGTCCAATACAATGACGTGTGCCCCGAAGCCCAACGCGGTTTTGGCAGCCCATTCGCCCACCACACCGGCGCCTAGAATAACGACATTGGTTGGAGGGACGCCTGAAATCCCCCCCAGCATGACCCCCTTTCCTCCTTCAGCACTTTCGAGTAGTCGGGCCGCCGTTTGGACGGCCATCGTGCCCATAATCTCGTGCATCATACGGACAATGGGGAGCGTTCCATCAGAATCCCTGATGAACTCAAAACCGATTCCGGTTACACCCAACTCCATAAGTCGTTTTAAAAACGTCGGAGAGGTCCCTCCCAAATGAATGGCAGAAATCAGCACTTGCTTTTCCTGCATTAAACTGACTTCTAGTTCGGTAGGAGGCCCTACTTTTACAATTAAGTCCGTCGTGGAATACAATTCAGCGTCCGAGGATGCGATCCTGCCTCCCGCTTCTGAATACTCGTTGTCTGAAAAATGAGCACCTTCTCCCGCACTTTTGCCAACTACAACGTCGTGGCCATTGGCCACGAGTACAGCTACACCCGAAGGAGAAATAGAGACCCGGCGTTCCTCGTTGGACCCTTCCTTTGGGATACCAATTTTGATGGAATTGCCCTTGGCGTCCACCTCCTTTTGCTTCTCTTTGGTGAGAATGCCGTGCTCAAGCCCCAATCCATGTAGTGAAGGTACTTCCATGAGAACGCGCCCAATTCCTGATGATAGGACAATTTATAAAAGTCGATGCAGCTCTTAAGCCAAACACGACGCAGCTCTTAGGCCAAACAATATGCGGCTAAACAGTATGTAGCTAAGATCAATGAATATACGATCTTATACCAATGGATTCTACGCCCGCATTCAATTCCCCTGGGGCCCGCATTCAATTCCAGTGCGACATTATAATGCTTCCCGCTACGGCTGCGTTTAATGATTCAACCGCGCGCGAATGATCTTCTCCCGGGATCGATACCGTTCCAGTACATGCCGAACGGACCTCTTCCGAAACTCCGTGAGCTTCACTACCAATAACGATCATAGAATGGGCGCCTGGATTCCAATCTTTGACGGAGCCACCGTTCATATCCGCCACTCGGACGTCGACTCCGGCACGTACGTTGGTCGCTATGAAGCCCGGGAGATACTCAACTTGTTCTAAAACCACGTCCCACAGACCACCCATACACGCCCGGACGGTTTTCGGTGCGAAAAAATCGGCCGTACCCGGTCCTGAAACAACGGCTTCCACCCCAAACCACGCGGCAGACCGAATAAGGGTGCCCACATTTCCGGGGTCTTGGACTCCGTCTAGGACTAACACACGTCGCATGCACGAAATGCACTTGGTGGTTGGCTCGGGCATCCGAGCCACGGCCAATACGCCTGAGGGAGACGACGTATCGGATATTTTAGTCATAATGCGATCCGATACGATGCTTAAAGCATCGGCTCTGCCTTGGAGGGCTTTCATCAGCCGTTGGTCTGAAGCCATGTCGGGTGTGGCCACGAGCTCTAAAAATGGCACATTGGCCAGCAGGGCCGATTCCACGCTTCGAAGCCCCTCTATTATATATGAGCCTTGCTCTTCACGTCCCTTTTTTCGTTTCAGAGACACTATTTCCTTGATTCGGCGGTCAGTTAATCCGGAAGTCATACGGGTGGCGCGTTTTTACCAAATGAATAATGAAGAATGGAATAGAATGAATCGAAAGATCACCGGATTAAGCTACGGTAGCAGTACCTTTGCGCGAAGCGGAATCTATGGCCTTGGCCAACCGTCCAATGTATCATTTTACAAGTTACCAATCAGAGCCTTGGGTTTTGGAAGCGCTTTTCCAACCAAGGACCCAATATTTGCGATGCAATTCAACGATCCCTACAAGAAAGCCATCTACCACGAACCGGCACCTTTAACAAACGAAGATAACCCGTTTGAAGCTATGGTCGAGCGCTTCGACGTGGCTGCAAAGATCCTGGATCTAAATCCCGGTTTCTACGAATATCTGGTTACTCCAGCTCGTATTCATATCACGGCCATTCCTGTGATGATGGATACGGGTCTAATCAAAATGTTTGAAGGCTACCGAGTCATTCACAGCGACATTCTAGGTCCATCAAAAGGTGGCATTCGTTACGCTCCTGATGTGAATCTGAATGAAGTCAAAGCATTGGCGGCGTGGATGACATGGAAATGCGCCATCGTCAATGTTCCTTTTGGCGGGGCAAAAGGAGGCGTTGTTTGTAATCCAAAAGAACTAAGTCCGGGCGAATTGGAGCGCTTAACACGTCGCTACACGGCCAATTTGGCTGACGTATTTGGCCCTGATAAGGACATTCCTGCTCCCGACATGAACACCAATGAGCAGATCATGGCGTGGATCTTGGACACGTACTCCATGCGCATTAAGCGAACGGAACCCGCTGTGGTCACCGGAAAACCTATTTTATTGGGCGGTTCTGAAGGCAGACGCGAAGCCACTGGTCGCGGAGTCATGACGGTTACGTTGGCCGCCATGGAACGCCTTGGAATGCGTGCTTCAACGAGCACGGTTTCCGTTCAAGGGTTTGGAAATGTGGGCTCTGTAGCTGCCGATCTATTGTCGCAGCAAGGGTGCACGATCGTTGCCGTGTCGGATGTTTCTGGAGGATACTACAACAAGAAAGGGCTGGACATCCAAGCCATGATTGAGTACTCCAAAACACATGGCAACAGCTTGGAAGGGTACCTAGACGCAGATCCTATTTCAAACGAAGATCTTTTGACGCTGGACGTCGACGTTTTGGCCCCTTGCGCCAAAGAGGATCAAATCTCATCCAGAAATGCGGGTAAGATCAAGGCTAAAATTATCGCCGAAGGCGCTAACGGGCCGACTACCGCAAAGGCGGATGCCATGCTAAAAGACAATGGATGTACGGTTATTCCGGACATTTTGGCAAACGCAGGTGGCGTTACCGTGTCGTACTTTGAGTGGGTCCAGGATCGTCAAGGATATTTTTGGACGTTAGACCGCGTCAATCGCCGTTTAGATCGCATGATGCGGGCTGCGTTTGATTCCGTATATGACAAGGCTCAAGAACACGACACGACGCTTAGAATCGGGGCTTATGTCCTGGCGATTAAAAAAGTGGCCGATGCGTTGCGTTTAAGAGGTATTTACGCCTAATTCCCAGGGCGTAAAATCTAGTATAGTGGTTTCGGAAGGCAACCGGCCTTTCCATTTTGGAAAGGCCGGTTGATCTTCGCTTCGATCCGTCGCATCTTGGGGTCCTCAGATAGCTATCCAGAATCCCGCATGGCCGTACAACATACATTGGGGCGGACGGGGTGTTTTCTCCTGTTGATGATAGCCGGAGTAGCACCTACTTTTTCCCAGGATACACACCGTAACGTGATGGTAGACATCGCGTTGGAGTGTTTGCAATCTGCATGGCCCGAGCCTTCGACTATTCAACTCGCAGGTTCGGAAAACGCGGGTATTGTTACACCGGGAATTGAACGCGGCTTAATTGCCGCTGGTTACACCATTTCGAGCGTGGACAGCGAGGCGTCCTCTGCAGAGCAGCATTCCAGCGCAGACCAGAATCCCGGCGCAAACCAGGTTCGTACATCAGGCCCGATTCGCCTCGTATATGATGTCGAATTGGCCAAAGTAGCGTTGGAACGAAAAGGCCGAAATCAGTTGACCCGGCGCGTTAGTTTGGGTTTGCATTTCCAGGTTTTGGGACCAGCCATTGACCAACAAACGCCGCGAATCGTGATTAACGCAGGAACCTGCACCGATACAAAAACGGATGTTATTGAACGAACATTGGCACCCGATCTGGCTTTTGATGGGTTTTCTGCTACCAGCCCGATCATTCCACCGGCCAGCCGTTTTCGTCGTTTTATTCAACCCGTGGTTTTGGTAGCGGCTTCTGCCGTTGGCACGTACCTATTCTTTAATTTACGAAGCCGACGGGCGGACGGCGGCTAATGAAAAGGATCCTCTTCGCTCTTATTTGCGGACTTCCGTTGGCCTGCGCCGTTCCGGTACCCCCAACGGGTGGCCCGCCTGACCAGAAGCCCCCAGCCATTGTCCAGACCTCTCCTGCAAATGGAATGACGCAGTTTTCTGGCCGGGAAATCGAGTTTGAATTCGATGAGCCAGTAGATTTGCGCTCTTTTACAACGGCATTTTCTATTTCGCCCGACCTATCTGGCCAACCTATTATTTCCGGTTCTGGCCGCCGGGTCCGTGTACTTTTACCCGAAGACCCCCGCCCGGAAACTACCTACATCGTGTCTCTTGAAGCCACTCTGAGAGATGTCCATAACGTTGTTTTAGAACGCCCCATCTCCCTTGCATTTTCAACGGGAGCCGTGATTGACGCGGCCAAGATGAAGGGCTTGGTGGTCAAAAATATAGATGGCACACCTCTCGCAGGAGTGGATGTTTTTGCCTTTGCGTCCGACGACTCCACCTCGCTCACGAGTCCTCCCTTGTATAGGACCCAAACCAGCAAGACGGGAGAATTCAATTTCGAACACCTAGCCGCTCGCGATTACTTTGTCGTGGCCGTGGCCGATCGAAATAGAAATCGACTAATCGACGCGGGAGAAGCCGTTGGAGTCCCACCCGTCCATTTTCTCACAGCCGACACCCTCGGCACGGCACCGACAACCCCTTGGGTAATGGCTGTTTTTGACACCATTTCGCCAACTTTGGAAAGAGTCCGGGCCATCTCGACCCAAGATCTTGAGCTGCGTTTTTCCGAGCCGTTGAATTTGAATGTGAACGATTTTTCCGTTACCGATGCGGAAAGCCTGGCGGGACTCGCCGTTTTTGATTCGCTTGAATCCAAGGTCTCGGATGTAGCGATCTATTTTCTGGAAAGCAGTCCTCGGACCCTATTCGCCCGATCTAAAACGCTGGCGCCTGGATCTTACCTTTTACGCGGAAAGGTGGCGGTTCAGGATTCCAGTCTAAACAGGGCGTCGGAAATTTCAGCCCCATTTGTGCTTTCCTCCAATACGCCAGAGGCTAAATTACCTACATTTTTACGGTGGATGCCCGACTCGTCGGTGGTCACAGCCACCCTGCCACGGACTATCTGGCCAACAGAAACCTTTGGATTTCAGACCAATCTACCCGTGGACTCCCTGGTTTCGGCCAGCCTCCGAGACACGTCGGGGACCGCGCTAAAGGTAACGTTTGCTAAAAGAGGGGCATCGTCATTCATTTTTGATAAGACGACGGCGTTTACGTTCAACCAGCCTTTCTATTTGGATATCAATCAGAAATATTTTGGCGGGCTAGATTCTGTTATCACCGGATATTTTCAATATGCCACGGACCGTCAGCTCGGGTCCCTTTCATTCGTTGCTAGGCGCCGGCCAGGGGACATTCAGCAGCAACTAGTCGTCGAAGTTTACGATGCTGCTAACAAGGCGGTGCGTATACTGAGCAAGGTAGTACCCGAAGGAAACAGCGTCGTAATCGACAAAATTCCAGGTGGGAAACACCTGTTCTTACGCGTACTACAAAGTGCTAACAAGCGATGGTTCCAAGGCCAATTAAGCCCTTGGATGCCTCCAGATCCTATAACTTGGATCGAAGTGGTTGAACCCATTCGCGCGCGTTGGGAAACGGTGCTGCCCGATACCGTATCGTTCGATTACCGCCCGCGGCCCGTCGTTCGAAAATAATCTCTCCTGAATCAGTTGCGATGAGTCTGTTTTCACATATGGCCCCGGTGCTTAGTGCTACCTCGATGCGCGAGGCGGACAGACTTACCATGGACGAAATCGGCATCCCAGATCACACACTCATGGAATCAGCAGGCAGAGAAGCTGCTGAGGTTGCCGAGGAAATGATTGATGTCATTTGCGGGTCGGCCCAAGACCATCGGGTAGATACGGGTTGGTGGGCCGACGAAAGGGCGGAAAATCCACCTCTAAGTGCGCATATTGTTTGTTTGTGCGGGAAAGGAAATAATGGAGGGGACGGCTTGGTGATGGCTCGTTACCTTTCTGCGCGTGGACATAGACTCTCCGTAGTCTTATTTGGGGATGAAAAAACGTATACCGGAGCCGCAGCAGCCAACCTCAGCATTTTAGAAAAAGTAGCTTCTAGCCAATCGGTCGCAATCCTTTCTTACGTGAACGAATCGACGCTAACCGGACTGGACCCAGCCGACCTAGTGATCGATGCGCTACTTGGAACGGGGCTTCAATCGAACGTGCGACCTCCCCTTTCCGACGCGATTGACTGGGTGAACCACCAAAAAGCAACTATTCTGGCGGTCGATATTCCCACGGGACTCTGCGCAGATTCCGGGCACATCTTAGGACACGCCGTTCGAGCACACGTTACGGTTACGATGGGGGCTTTGAAGGCTGGTTTGCTGATTGGTGATGGACCGGAACTCGTTGGTGCCCTTCATGTTGTGGATATTGGCATTCCTCCGTTTATTTTGAATAAAGTGTGCCATGAATTGGGTGAAGTTCGCGTCTCCAATGCTGATTTTGTTTCATCCCTGTTGCCGGTCAAGAGCCGAAAGGATCATAAATACGCGCACGGCCCCACCATTGTAGTGGCTGGTTCGAAGACCTTTCCAGGAGCTCCAGTTCTCGCTTGCTTGGGCGCGGCAAAAGCCGGCAGCGGATATGTGGTGTGTGTTTGTCCGCCTATCATCAGAGGGCTGCTTGAGGAAAAACTAACAGAGATACCCGTCGAGTCGTGGGAAGGAGAAGCCGACCATGCGACCCTGGCTGCCCTGATTCAGAGACTGGATTCTAAGTGGACCAAAGCCAAAGCGCTTTTAGTTGGTCCGGGCTTAGGCAGAAAAGAAAATGTGACCCTACTTGTCAAAACACTCCTGCAGGCCCACCAGGGAAATGCCGTGGTAGATGCCGATGCGCTATTCGCTCTTCGCGACCAAAAAGCGTGGGTTCAAGCTCATTCCAATGGGCGATGGGTTTTCACTCCGCACGACGGCGAATTTGCCGTGCTATCGGGAGGCGATGCCTTGAAACAAAATCGAATAGAAGCGGCTCGGGCCCTGTCCAACGAATGGAACGTCGTGGTTTTACTGAAAGGACTGCCTTCCATTATTGCATCGCCAGATGGGCAAGTAGTCATTAATCCCACAGGAAACCCTTCGGTGGGTACGGCCGGCACGGGGGATGTTCTAAGCGGCATAGTGGCAGGGCTCTTGGCCCAGGGCCTCTCGCCCATGCTAGCGGCCCTTAGCGGGATCCACATCGCAGGAACTGCCGCGGATTTATTCGTTGAAGAGCGTGCCGCTGGCTCGATGATGGCCCATGATATACTTGAATGGCTGCCCGTGGCGTTGGCGTCCTATCGGTAAGACCCTTGAGTTTAAAATCTGCAATTTTATCCTCTGGTGTTCATCCTTCTGTTTTGATCCGTGTCTTTTGACCCTTCTGCCTTGACCACTTTGTCAAATACCCAACCATGTCTTTTCGAATCCGACCGATAACGCTGGCCCTTTCCTGGACCGTCCTCATCCTGGTACTCCTTTCTGTTCCTGGTAAGTCCATTCCCAGGGTTGCCATTTTTGAGTTCGACAAGTTTATCCATGCTGGTCTATTTTTTGTTTTGACCACGTTGTGGCTAAATGCGCTTGCCGCGAAGAGCATCGCTAAGGCCCTTGTCGTATTGGGCTTTATAATCGCTTTCTCATTCGTCTCCGAATGGTATCAAGGACTACTTCCCTTTGGAAGAACTGCGGATCTATTTGATGCGGTGGCCGATTCTGTCGGTGCCTTGTTGGGATTAGCATTTTGGGGAGTCGTTGTGGCCTTGCGCAATCTTCCAAAAAATTAATTTCTACTGAAGGCGAGCAACTTGCATGGGTTGAGACGGTCTAAAATGTGAATGTGACGTCGAAAGTTGAAAAAGATTGCCATTTGATAGGGAGGGTCTGTCGTTTTCACTTTCGAATGAACAAGAGTTGACGTATAATTTTGCCTCGGTCTAATTTTGGACCGTTGCGCACTGCTTAACAAGCGAACTAACTAGCGCCCAATACAGAATTATGGCACTCAGAAAAACAGATAAAGCCGATCTTCGCAAGCGATATCCGCTATTTATTCAAGCTGGAATGCTCATCACCTTGACGTTACTGATCGTGGCCTTCCGCCTCGACATGAGCGTAGATGAGAATTTTGAGGTTAACCTGACGGACCAGGAAGTCGTTCAGATGGAAGAAATGGTTCAAACTCAACAAGTTGAGAAGCCACCACCGCCACCACGTCCGCCGGTTCCGGTTGAAGTCCCCAATGACGAGGTATTGGAAGACGATGTGCTTGATCTCGATATGTCGTTGGACATAGACGTCGTTGCAGATCTACCTCCACCTCCTCCTCCTCCAAAACAGGATGAAGTTGAGGCCGAACCAGAGATTTTCGTGATTGTAGAGCAATCACCTGAGCTTATCGGTGGTCTTTCGGAACTTCAGAAAAAGATTAAGTATCCGGAAATTGCCAAAAAGGCAGGTGTTGAAGGTCGCGTATTCTTGCAGTTCGTTGTAGACGAAAAAGGAAATGTGCACGATCCGATTGTAACACGCGGTATTGGAGCAGGATGTGATGAAGAAGCCATCCGCGCCATATTGACTGCGAAGTTCAAACCGGGCAAACAACGTGGAAAAGCGGTTAAAGTTAAAATGTCGCTACCAATCACGTTCCGCTTGAAGTAAGAGCGAATGCTGGAATTGAATAGGGGTCGGCGAGCTTTGCTCGCCGACCCCTATCTATTTTGCGGCCCTTTTAAATTTAACCTCGGAGCGAAATAGTGGAATTATTTCGTATCACATTGTAGATGGAAAAGAAAAAGGAGAGTAGGCCGCCTTCCAACTCACTGACCGAACACTTTTGGCATAGCCGAACCATTGGAACCCAAGAAACATATTGAGCACTTTGATGCCGTTGTCGATCAGCTATTGAGAGACAAAGACTTCCTGTTGTCTCAAGAGATTAAACATAAAGCTGAGGAAATTAATCAGCTGTTAATCCAAGCTCAGCGTCAAAAACTTAAAGTGGAGTTGACGACATCAAAGCTTGAGCCAAGTCCCGGAAATGTGGTGACCTGGGTCGATGTGAAAATATTTAAAGAGATCTAGTTGTCCCGGCGAAAGACTTCTCCGTCTTTCATGACAAAAACCACGTTCCAAACCGCCTTGATGTCCTGATCGGGCTTGCCTTTTACGGCCACCAAATCGGCTGTCATTCCCGTTTTTACGCTTCCAACGCGATCCCCGATGTGGAAAGTTTTTGCGTTAAGGGATGTGGTCGAACGCAGTACTTGCAACGGACTCATCCCATATTCGACCAGCAATTCCATTTCTAGGGCATTTCTGCCGTGCGTAAATACGCCTACGTCGCCGCCCATACCAATAGAAACCCCTTCTTCCATCGCGATTTTCATGACATTTTTCTTCGTCGCGATTCGTGCAGGTTCGGGATCAACCCCCTTTTTCCATCCGGAATAAGAAGAAATAGACTCCACAGCGGCAAGCGTCGGGTACCAAACGACTCCGTGCTCGGCCATTAGCTTGAAAACTTCGCGTGTACCCCCGTCGCCGTGTTCAATGGTTTCGACCCCACCTAGAACCGCCCTGCGCATTCCCTCTGCTGTTCCAGCGTGGGCGACGAGTGGACGCCCACTGCTAGCTGCCGTCTCGCTAATGAGTTTCAACTCCTCAATCGAAAAAGTAGGCATCGCTTCGCCGTTTGGGCCCCATCGATAATCAGCATATACCTTAATAAGATCGGCGCCATTGCCAATTTGGTCTCTCGTCACCCGGATGAGATTATCCACCCCATCCGCTTCCTCCGCTCCCAATGGCACATCAAAGTCAGGATCAAAGCCGGCAGGTCCGTAACTCCCCGTGGCCACCATCGCTTTTCCGGCAACCAACATTCTGGGACCAGGAATTATGCCTTTTTGAATGGCTATTTTTAGCCCCACATCGGCATATCCAGCACCTTCCGATCCCAAATCGCGAACGGTTGTAAACCCCGCCCAAAGCGTTTCCCGTGCATGAACGGTGCCTCGGGCCACTCGTTCGGCCCGCGATTCTTTCAGCACTTGGTCGTTCCAGCTCGTTTCATTGTACGGATGGAGCAGAAAATGGGAGTGGCCTTCGATAAATCCAGGCAAAAGTGTCGTACCGGACAGAGTGATCCTCTTGTCGGCTTTTAACTCTGAAATAGGCCCTACAGCCGTAATTTTCCGCCCCTCGACCACGACGCCCCACCGTTCATGTATAGTTTCACCATCAAAAACCCTATCGGGTACTAAAAGTGTCGACTGCCCAAAAACCGTCGAAGTAAGTAGAAAACATCCGGCTAAAAAAAAGAAGCGTTTCATATAGAATGTAAAATTGTAAGTGCGTTCCAAAGAATAGATGACGGACAGTCTGCATTCAAGTGCTTAAATGCCGTAAATTTCAACCAGTAAATAAAAACAACGATTATGAAATACGATATCCATCGCGTCCGAGCCGAATTCCCTTCTCTTGCCGTAACCGACAACGGCGCTGCCCGGGTCTATTTTGACAACCCAGGTGGTACACAAGTGGCCAAGCGGGTCATGACTCGAATGATGGACTATTTCACGACGATGAATACCAACCACGGAGGCGCATTCATTACATCCAGACAGACGGATGCGTTATTGGAAGATGCCCACCGCGCGATGGCCGATTTGGTCGGGGCAACCGACCCTGGAGAGATTGTTTTTGGTCAAAACATGACCACGCTGACCCTACATATTTCTCGATCCATAGGCAACACCCTTAAAGCCGGCGACGAAATTGTAGTGACTCGCATGGACCATGATGCCAACATCAGTCCTTGGCTATTAATGGCAAAAGACCATGGGGTAACGGTCAAGTGGCTCGATTTTGATCCTGATACCTACAAGTACGACCTTACTTCGTTGGCATCGAACTTAAGTTCAAAAACAAAGTTGGTGGCCGTCAATTACGCTTCTAATGCCATAGGAACCGTAAACGACGTCAAAACCATTGCCAAAATGGCGCATCAGGTAGGAGCGTTAGTGTATGTCGACGCCGTTCAACTGACCCCGCATTTTGTAACCGACGTCAAAGATATTGACTGCGACTTCTTGGCCTGCTCGGCCTACAAATTCTATGGCCCCCATCAAGGACTGTTATGGGGACGCCGCGAACTGCTTGAAAAACTAAAGCCCTACAAAGTGCGACCCGCCGACAACGCACTCCCACACGCATGGGAAACGGGCACCCAGTCTCACGAAGGAATGGCTGGTACGCTCGGCTCCATTGAGCACATGGAATGGATTGGAACGGAGATGGGAGATGGCGGAGCTTCTAGAAGACAGCGTATTGTATCGGGATTCCATGCCGTTGCCGCCTACGAACGATCGATCTGTGCACGGCTCATTCGAGGCCTTGAAAACATACAAGGCGTTACCGTGCATGGACTTACGGATGAGGCTGATTTTGGAAATCGGGTTCCAACCGTGGCCATTACTAAACAAGGCGCCCACCCTAGGGCCATGGCAGAATCTCTGGGAAAGGAAAACATCTTTGTTTGGGATGGAAACTACTACGCTATTGAAGTAATCGAACGCTTGGGGCTGACGGACAAGGGAGGTATGCTCCGAATTGGCCTTGGTCAGTACAATACCGATGCTGAAGTAGATGCCATTCTCAATCATTTGGATCGGAAATCGTCCTTCTAATTACAAATACATCTATTTACAGGGAAATCACCCCTTCTATGGCTCCTGCCCGTAGATAAATGTCAATTATTTCGTCACTGGAGGCCACCAAAACGCGAGACGTGAGGCTTTGATATTTCCCTTTTGAAGAGGCTTTGATATCAATTTCGTGACCGACAAACACTTCTTTCAGGTCAGGGATGTTCTGCTTGAGAGCGATAAATTTAAAAATATATACGCCGGGCCATTCATTGTTGTCGTCCAACAATTTCTTAAAATTGGCCCACCATTCTTTTGCTTCGGCCGAAGGATATTTCGAAAGCGCCATGATGAATCAAGAGTTGCATTGCTGCTCGTGTCAACGAAAGGGGACAAATGCCAGCCTCGCAACCCGGTTCCCTCATTAGCGTACTTGGTAACGGATCTGCAATCCTCGTGTCGCACACCCCACCTTCAAACGACTTCCCACCATGTCGATTTTACCTGATTGGGCGCCCAACCTGCACCCGCTCATCGTCCACTTCCCCATTGCCCTGCTATTCATCGCAGCCTTACTCGATACCATTGGATTGATGTTTAAGGGCGAGCCTATGTGGAAAAACTCGGCTTTTCTACTGTATATCCTCGGGACATTGGCGGCGGTGGCCGCATTTTTTGCAGGTAAGCAGGCTGCCGATTCCGTGTTTTTGGCCACCGAGGCCAATGCTTTGTTGACCGATCACGCGGATATGGCCCATTATCTGGTGTATTTCTTTGGAGGATATGCCGTTCTACGCGCCATTTTCTTCTTTTCTAAATTGGAAACTCGGCCAGGAATCAGGGCCATCATGTACTTCCTCGGCATAGGGGGCTTGGTTCTGGTTTGGGCGACAGCAGACCGTGGAGCTCAGTTGGTTTTCAAACACGGCGTGGGCGTGGCAGCGGTCGGCAGTGTAAGCGTCGACCTTTCCACTCTCGTCGATTCGTCAGGGACATCGGCGCCCCAAAAGAATGAAAACGGAGGCTGGTCATGGAAACCTACCAGGGCGGCTGCTTGGATGCCATCCGTCACGACCTACGGCACCGAGGCAGCGTTAACCACTTCCATGAGAGACGATGGTTCGTCCGGCGACGTGCTGGGGCTTACGGCTAACGGCGAACCCGTGATGTTTACCTTTGACGTACCTATGCAAAGTTTACAGATGGATTCGAGACTAAACCTCGATGAGTTTTCTGGCTCAGTAATGTTGGTGCATCACGTAATCGACAGCCAAAACTATCAGTTCGTGTCCATTTCCCACGAGGAAATGAAAATCGGTCGGAGTGAAAACGGAGACTTGTACCTCCTAGACAATCAACCCTTTAGTCCGAAAGGATGGAATGCCTATCGCGTCGTTTCGGACCTAACCCATTTTAGAGCCTACGCCGATCAGAAGCTGGTTACTCACGGTCATGGCGATGATCCCGGTTCGGGATTTGTTGGCATCCGCCTGAACGGTACAGGCACAGTTCTTCTTGACTTCGTGCAAACGGTCTCGCTACGAGGCGAAGGAAAGGTTTTGTCCGAGGAGACGAGTCACGATGAACCAGCGGCCGCCGACTCAACTGCACACAAGCACTAGCATGGGTTGCAGGCGTTTCTAGCCCTTCCAGCTGTTTTTTGGCTCGTTTGCCCCATGGTAGTCCTGCCATCCTGACACGATAGCAAGATTGGTATGCTTTTCGTACGGTCCATATGTGGGCCATTCCACGAGCATTGCTGACAATTAGTCGCGGAACACATCGTTAGGAAGGCGGCACTTATTATCAGATCAAGAGTCATCGGATCGAGGCACACATGAATCTTCAGAATTTTACTATCAAGGCCCAGGAAGTTGTTAAAACAGCTACCGATATTGCCTCCTCGTACAATCATCAAGGGGTTGAGCCTCCCCACCTGATGAAAGCGTTTCTGGCCGATGTGTCCGGAATTGTAATGACGGTGCTGACGAAACTGGAGGCCAGTGTAGACCTCCTTTCAGCCAAGACAGAGCAGGCTTTAGAAAAACTCCCCTTAGTTACAGGATCGTCGGTTTCCGGACAGTACGTAGGATCTGATGCCAAGAAAGTATTCGATCGAGCGTTGGCCGAATCCAAGCTCTTGAAGGATGAATACGTGGCATCCGAACACCTCTTGCTGGGCCTAGCATCTTCTACCGAAGAAATTGGCGATGCCCTTCGGAGCCAGGGAGTTACGCGGGATCACATCTTGACCATCCTCAAAGATGTTCGAGGAAGCCAAACCGTTACCGACCAACACGCTGAAAGTCGATATATGGCTCTGGAACGGTATACGCGGAATCTCAACGATCTCGCTAATAAGGGAAAAATCGATCCGGTGATTGGCCGCGACGACGAAATTCGACGGATTCTCCAGATTCTTTCCCGCCGGACGAAAAACAACCCCATACTAGTGGGTGAACCAGGCGTGGGCAAGACGGCTATAGCCGAAGGGCTTGCTATTCGAATCGTGCAAGGCGATGTGCCCGAAGGACTTAATGGTAAAAGGATTCTGGCCCTCGATATGGGTTTGCTCATTGCGGGTGCCAAATATCGGGGGGAATTCGAAGATCGCCTGAAAGCTGTGGTGAGGGAAATTGTTGATTCCGATGGTCAGATCGTATTGTTCATCGACGAAATTCACACCCTTGTGGGCGCGGGCGCTGCCGAAGGCGCTATGGATGCCGCCAACATTCTAAAGCCGGCCCTTGCTCGAGGCGAGCTGCGGGCCATTGGCGCCACCACCCTCGACGAATACCGGAAATACCTAGAGAAAGACAAAGCGCTCGAGCGCCGATTCCAGCTCGTGAGAGTTGAAGAGCCCTCGGTTGAAGATACCATCTCCATTCTTCGAGGAATTAAAGAGCGATACGAAGTTCACCATGGCGTTCGTATTACCGACGGCGCCCTAGTTTCCGCAGCCGAACTTAGCCACCGCTACATTACCGATCGATTCTTACCCGACAAAGCCATTGACTTGATCGACGAATCGGCGGCCAAACTGCGCATCGAAATTGACTCCATGCCAGATGAGCTGGACCAGCTCGAACGTCAAATCAGACAACTGGAAATTGAGAGAGAAGGAGTCAAGAGGGAAAAGGACGATCACAAATTGGCCCAAATTGCCGAGCAATTTGCCAACCTTGACGAAAAACGGACCGCACTTCGCATTCGTTGGCATCAAGAAAAAGACTTAATTCAGACCATTCGCAAGGCCAAAGAAGACATTGAGAACTTGCGTTTGGAAGCCGAAAAAACGGAACGCTCTGGAGACTACGGCCGAGTGGCCGAACTGCGGTACGGCCAGATTCCGGCCCTGGAGGAATCCATTGTCGATACCACGCGAAAGCTTGAGGATATTCAAAAGCAAGGTGCCCTTCTTTCAGAAGAAATAGATTCAGAAGACATCGCTTCAATCATCTCCAAGTGGACGGGGATTCCCGTAAGCCGCATGCTGGAAAGCGAACGCGCCAAACTACTCCGCCTTGAAGAAACGCTGGAAAAGCGCGTAGTAGGGCAGAGCGAAGCATTGGCAGCCGTTTCTAATGCGGTTCGTCGTGGCCGTGCGGGCCTTCAAGAAGATACCCGGCCCATTGGCTCGTTTATTTTCTTGGGATCGACCGGTGTGGGAAAAACGGAATTGGCAAAAGCCCTAGCAGAATTTCTCTTCAACGACGAAAATGCTCTGGTGCGCATTGATATGAGTGAATATCAAGAGCGCCACACCGTGAGCAGACTCGTTGGGGCGCCTCCTGGATACGTGGGATACGAAGAGGGGGGTCAGCTGACCGAGCAAGTTCGAAGAAAACCATACGCTGTGGTCTTGCTCGATGAGATCGAAAAAGCTCACACAGAGGTATTCAATATCCTTTTGCAGGTATTGGATGATGGCCGCTTGACCGATAACAAGGGCCGTACCATCGACTTCAAGAATACGATCATTATCATGACGTCTAACCTTGGAAGCGAGGTTATTCAAGCCCGAATGGATGCAGCAGGCGGACAGCTTTCCCCAGCGGACGAAACCAAGTTGCAAGCCGAACTGATGACGCTGCTCAAGCAACGTCTCCGTCCAGAGTTTCTGAATCGAATCGACGATATCGTGACATTTCAACCTCTGGGAAGAAAACAAATTCGGAAAATCGTGGACATCCAGTTTGATAAAGTGCGGCGCTTGGCGCTGTCCAGCAACCTTTTAGAAGTCGAGCTTACCGACAAAGCACGCGATTATATAGCAAATACGGGATACGATCCGGTGTTTGGTGCTCGGCCTTTGAGAAGAGTTATCCAACGAGAGATCACCAACAAACTGGCGGAAGAAGTGCTTTCGGGCTGGATCGAGCCTGGAGACACCATCAAAATTGACGTGGTTCCAAAGGGAGATGGGCTGGTTTTTGAAACCGTGTCCTCGAAGGGAAAGAAGAAGAAGTAACTGCGTTCTTAAAATGCGCGGGAAAGCAACCCTTCGACCCTTTTGAGTTGGTCTGCAAAGGCATCGGGGGTTGCTTCAAAAACCGCTTTCACCTTTTCCAAAAGCAGCATGGCTTCGGGTTTAGATCCAAGTTCGATCAGGCATTCGGCTAGCGCCAAGCGAGCGGCAGCTATGTCGGTGTCTCCATCACCCCAGTCTGGTAGATTTGCTTCAATGATGCCCCGAAGTAACGTCGATGCCGAACGAAAATTTTTGGCCTGCATTTGAAGGCGAGCCAAATTTTGGTGCATCACAAAGGCATAGTAGTCAAACGGGGGGGCCGAAATTCGGGCGATAGAAACCGCATCGGCATAGGCCGTTCGCGCCTCATCCATTCTGCCAACGGCTTCATATAAGCCCCCCAGCGTATTTAGATCTCGAGCGACTTTATATCCATTAGCTCCAAAAATGCGCTGGTGCATCTCTTTGGACGCCAACAAGTTAGACTCCGCCTCGACAAATTTTCCTTGCTTTAATTGAGCTCTGCCGAGCCAATTCATGGCGTTAGCCACACCGTCATTTTCATCTCCAAAGAGACGCCGCCTAGCTTCCAATGCTTCTTGAAGTAATTCCTCCGATTCCTGATACCGGCCCTTATCGTATAGAAGGGTGCCGTAGTTGTAGACAATAGAAGCGTAGAAGGGGTGGCTTTTGCT
>CALEEY010000129.1 GCA_937877085.1 uncultured Bacteroidota bacterium | reverse complement strand
CCGATGGGCTGGAGCTTGGAGCGGTCCGTTCTGGCAATTCAATTTCTAAAACACTTCCTTTTTGATTCCAAGTCAAAACATATCCGTGCATGGAAACTCGGGAAACGACATATCCTTGGGAACTCATAGAAAATATGCCCCCATCGGGCGCATCCGAGCTCACGTGGACAAAGGACATGGCCGGGATCGAGCCAACGGTGGGGCCCACAGAAATGGCCGTCCGAATCATTTCAACATCAAATCTGGAGGTATCTTCAGATCGGATCGGGCCGTTCATCACTGGATGATTTTGAGCCTGTGCAGTTGCCGTGCTAAGACAAAGTAGCAACGAGACGAATACGCCCCGCGGTAACACCCATTTGGCGACCTGGCGTCTATTCATGTTTAGCGGCTTTCATTTTTGTGATTGGAACCAATTGTTCAGGAATCGTGCCGAGGTACAAAATACCGAGCGTCCCGAGGAACAGATACAGCAACATTTGACCGCTGTGAACCAACAATGCATAGGTTGCGGCATCGGTGTTCGGCATGGCAAAAAGCATTCCGAGTGACTGAATCGTTACAAAATGAAACGTTCCAATTCCCCCTGGAGACGGGATGATGACTCCGAAAGCTCCAATTAACATAATCCCCCAAGCTTCTACCGGGCCGATGTGAAACGGCAAATCCAAACCCAACAGAACGAATGGAAGATAGGCCATAAGCCCATAACACAGCCACATGGCTAAGGTCAAGATCGTCATTTTAAGCGGTTTTCCGGTTCGGCCCGCGCTTAACACGCCATCTCGAAACTGGTTGAAATAGCGGAGCACTTTCGACTTTGGATTACGAGCAATTTTTGGAACGGCGACCCATAAAAATATTACAAATGCCAATCCCAACGCACCCAAACCAATAATCCAAACGGAGTTGGTTTGGTCATAAAAGGCCCATAACGGATCGGATAACAGATGCCAGAGTTCCGCTGTTTGTCGCCGAAAGATGAGAGGGATGGTCAATAAAAATAGGCCAAACGCAGCCATATCAAGGATACGCTCGACAAACACGGTTCCAAAAACCCCCGTAAACGGCATTTTTACTCGTCTAGATACATTACCTGCTCGAATTACTTCACCAATACGAGGTCCGGCATAGTTGGCCATGTACCCAATCATAATGGAAAAAAACGTGTTCCAAGTGGATATGGGTGGGTCGGATTCTGTACGCTCGGGAAGACTTTCCAAAAGGATGCGCCATCTGACGGCTCGCAACCAATGGCTAAGCACGGTGATGCCAGCCAACGGAATGGCCCACCAGTAATTACCCGCTTTCAAGGCAATCCAGACTTCGTGTAAATCGACGCCCCGTAAAGCTAGATATAGCAGAAGTGCTGCGGCAAAAAAACTAACCAGACGCACGATCCATTTTGTGGTTAGTTCACGCATTCGGATGGTTCATTTTTTGGCAGCAAGAAAAATAGGGTCGATGGATGAACATAATTAATTGCGAAGATCGACCAATTCGACGCCGGAAGGGGCGACGAAAACAAAGGTCTCCGTTGCCATCTCGGGATTGATTTTGATATCGGTGAGATCAATGGACATTTGAACATCGTTGAGGTCAATTATATCCAGATGTGTTATGACCGTGTCCGAAACCCTAACACTCATACGCACACTTCGAAATTGCGAGACTCCTTTTTTAGGCTTCAGGTTCAGAATGTGGTGTTTGACACCTTGACGCATTTCTTCTCCACCAAGATCGGCTTCGTATTCAGCGCCGAACTGTCGCAGAAAAGAGGTAAGCGAAAAGGAGGTTTCATCGTCTGATAAATCGTTGATAATAACCTGTTTTTCGTTGCGATTGTAAATCCAAAGGGTGGTTCCGTCGGTTACGATGGTCTGAGACGACGTTTGAATTCGATATTTAAGGCCTGAAAACAATAAACTTCCTGAAAAACGCTCCGGGCCCTCCATAAACTGGGACGTGGCGACCTGGACGAAATTGGCCGCCATGCCATCTAGGTGCTCGTATTTTTGAGCCAGTTTTATACGAAGGGCGTCGGCTGTCTGGGCTTTTGTAATGCCGGCAGAAGCCATGATGGAGAGGAGTACCATGTATGGTAACACTCTTTGGAAAAAGCGGATCAAGTTCATTTTAACGCTCCATATATTCGGTGTGCCAACATTATTCAAATCAGAAGCCGGTTGCAATGCTTTAGTACCTCTACCCACTTCAATTCCCATGCCATCGGCTCGTTCAATAACAAAACCGTCTCCAATGGCCCGGGGGCGTATTAAGACGCTAGGCTTAATTTCAAAGCGTCTACCAATGCCTTCATATCGTCCTCAGAATTGTATACATGCGGGGCGACACGAATCGCTTTTCCTCTAACAGAAACGGAGACCGATTGAGAAAGAAGGGCATCTTTTACCCGCTCCACTCCCACATTTGGAGGCAAGCGAAGTCCAAATAGGTGAGCACCACGACCAGAAGCCGGTTCGAGTTGAAAACCAAGATTTCGGATGGCATCTTCCCACGGATGTAAAAGTGCACTCAAGTAAGACTGAATTTGGTGGGGCCTCCATTCTAAGAGCATTCTGAGTGCTTCTTCCAACATGGGCAGTAAAAGAAAGTTACTTTTTTCCCCAACATCGAAACGAGTTGCTCCGGGTTCGTAGCGTTCTTCATAGTCGACGAGACCAGCAAAGTTCTCACTCCCGAGCCTATTAATCCAGTTTTCTTCTAGCGGAGTTCCGTTTAGAAACCGGTCCCCCCAGTAAGCCACTCCACAAGAATATGGCCCAAACATCCATTTGTAACCGGCCACGATAAGGGCATCTGGCTGGACTTCTTGAACGTCGAAAGGGAGGGCCCCGACCGATTGCGTTCCATCTAGAATGAGCGCCGCCCCATGATCGCGAGCTTTGCGCCCAACGGCTGCCACATCGAATAGCGTGCCATCCGTCCAGTGAACAATAGGCAACGCAACCAGAGCGGTATCTGCGTCAATGGCTTCAAGGACAGCGTTAGACCAGGCCGCGCTCTTATCCGGAAGAGGATCGTGCAACTTGACGGTTCGAACTTCAAGTCCGGCATCCTTGGCTAGGCGATGCCATGTGTAAACATTGCTCGGAAATTGTTCATGTAAGAGAACAATATTCTGACCCCTGCGAACCGATACATTTTTTGCCGCGGTCGCTATGCCATACGAAACCGACGGTAAAATGGAAATCGAGGAAGCACTAGGAGCGTTCACAAGCTCAGCAAATAGTCCTTTTACCGAAGCTGGACCGCTGAAAAAATCAGATTGGGCAACCCGAGATGGGTTCCGTTTCAAGCGCATTGCCTTCATGCCCGCCTCTTCCACTCTTAGTGGAAGAGGCGACATGTAGGCGCAGTTTAGGTAGTGAACCGAGGGGTCCAGCGAAAACAAGTCAGATTGGCATTTCAACATATTTCAGACAACTAGTGACCTAAAATATAAGGAATCCCTTAAAGACTCGTTCTCTTCTAATTGAGTGAAGCTACCTCGTTTGGCCGAACCAAACGGATCGATAGTTCTCTGGCCACGCGATCGGTTTCCATTTGGATGGAGCGCTCAAGTTGGGCAAGGTCGCGTTCGAAATCCTGATCCGTAAACACTTCCATATGCACCACTGGGGCTTTGATCATTTTGTCCGGCTTCGATCATTTTTTGTTAAGCGGACGGGCTAGTTTTGAGAGGAGCTGTTGAAAAACACGTCAAGTCGAGTTCTTCTTTCATATGCCAACACCAAAATTGTTGGCAGGAAAATGTGTTTTCGTACAAGGCTCGCCCAACG
>CALEEY010000128.1 GCA_937877085.1 uncultured Bacteroidota bacterium | reverse complement strand
AGTCAATTCAACAAACCTGTTGAATTGACTCGCTTACGTATCGTTTATCTCTTGTAGTTAAGCTCGACTGGGAGCTGAGAGCCGGAATCGTTATTTCAGTTCAAAGACTACTGGAATTGAAATCCAAACCGAGACGGGCCTGTTTCGCTGCCGGGCTGGTTCAAATTCGAGTTTCATGATCCCAGCGATGGCCGCATTGTCCAAGACCTCGTGGACTGATTTCAGTACTTCAGGTTTGGTCGGCTTCCCCTCTGGCGATACGATTAGTTTGATAACAACCGTGCCCTCCAAACCCGCTTTTCGGGCTAAATTGGGATATTCCACGTACTTATACAGCATTTGGAGACCACCTTTGATGACGGGCATCTGCTCAACGACGACAAAAACCTCATCTTCATCCTCTTCCTCCTGCCTAACTGGTACTGGGGCGGGAGGCGGCAGGTCGGTCACGGCCACATTTAGATCCAAAAACGAATCTAAATCCAGGTCAATTTCAGCCAAACTAGTCTCATCAGGTACCTCTACCGGTACCGGTGGACGAGCGGGCGGCGGGGGCCGTTGAATTTGTTCGGTCTGAAGCATTTCCTCCATTTGAACGACTTCCTGCTCCGGCGCCTCAAAGGAGCCTTCTTCAGAAAGCCCTATGCTAGAAGAAAAAGCTCCAATAGTTAAAGAAAGGGAGAGAATCAGCCCAATTTGTACAAATACCAGATACTCCAAATTTCTTTTTTGATACGAAACAGCGCGTGCTTCAAAACGAACGGCAAGCGTTTCGGTAGAAATTGGTCCCTCGGTAAGCGCTCTTTTGGGCATTTTGCCAAATGAAGCACCGTGGGCTGGTAAAAATCGTCCGATTAAAAATGATCTGGTCATGGCCGTCTCCGAACACTATGTGTGTAATGAACCGGCCTTTACGAGACCACCCAAAAAAAGTTATATCCTCGAATTTCGCAGAAAATAGAAGTGATCCGTAGGCCCGTGTCCCTTTCCAAATGAAAAGCCATGTTGGATGGCAAGTGTCACATAATTTTTGGCGCTTTCGACAGCCTCGACAACGGAGAGGCCCAATGCCAAATTTGCCGCAATGGTAGACGCATAGGTGCATCCCGTTCCATGAGTATGCACGGTGGGCACACGAGGCGCCCTAAATACGTGCGTCGTGTTCCCGTCAAAAAGGACATCAATGGCCTCTGCTTCCGCATCCAAATGACCACCTTTTATCAACACATGGGAAGGGCCCATCTTCCAAATAATCTCGGATGCCCTCCTCGCTCCCGCCTCATCGTTAATGTCAAAACCAACGAGACGAGCGGCTTCATGCGCATTCGGAGTACACATGGTGGCCAAAGGAAGCAAAAGCTCCACCAACGCGGCAATAGCCTCATCCTTAAGTAAGGAAAAACCGCTCTTTGAAATCATTACCGGATCTACAACCAAAGGAACCCCAACCACCGATTTCAGCTTCTGAGCCACGCACTCAATAATGGATGAAGAAGAAAGCATGCCTGTTTTGATGCCGGCCACAGGAAAATCGCTAAGAACGGCGTCCAATTGAGAGGCAATAATAGACGTCGGAAGCTCCATTGCATCCGTAACGGCAACCGAATTCTGGGCCGTGATAGCGGTAATGACAGACATTGCAAATACCCCGTTGGCCTGCATGGCTTTGATGTCCGCCTGAATTCCCGCACCTCCACCAGAGTCGCTTCCTGCAATGGTCAAAACAATCGGAATGTTCATTTAAAGCCCGGGTAATTCTTTATTAAACGCTTGAATAGTGGCAAGCATGCTCGATGCATCAAGTATGGAGGAGACCACACCTACCCCGTAAGCGCCCACGCTCCTACACGCCTTTACCTTTTCAGGAGTAATCCCGCCCATGGCAATGACCGGCATTTGCTTCGAGTGAAAACAAACCTTTCGTAGCACTTCCAATCCAACTCCAGGTACGCCCGGATGCGATTTTGTCTCAAAAATCGGACTAAATATTACGTATTGGGCTTTCTCTTTGACCGCTACAGCCAGTTCTTTGCCATTGTGGACCGAGACACCAATGGGCGCATCAGACCCTAGCACTAGTTTGGCTTCAAATAAGCTTGGGCCGTGAAGCCCTGTGTGGAAGTGCATT
>CALEEY010000127.1 GCA_937877085.1 uncultured Bacteroidota bacterium | reverse complement strand
TGGCGTCGATGTAAATGGCCATTCAACGGAAGGTCTCGCCGAATTGATTATTGGGAAGCAGAGGAACGGCCCCATTGGAGACGTGTCGCTGGCCTGGGTAAACAAGTATGCCCGCTTCGAAAACCTTACAACTTATTACGGCGCAACAGATTACATCCCAGAAGGAGATTCGGATGAAATGAACGCCTTGCCTCCAGGGGGCCATTCTGATCCATTCTGATCCGTATCTTGGGGCAAATTAATAGCGGTTTTTTTACGGTTCTTCCATGATAGATCCAAAGCAGTTTTATCGGAAAATGGATCGAATGCTGGCCAGGATAGCCAGCGAAGGTCACGACGGACAGTTTTTGCACCGCATACTGGAAGAGCTCGTGCGGTCCTTCGGCGCCGAATTAAATTTCGGGAATGGCCACATGTACCGTGAATTATTCGGCGCGTACGAACTGCACCATACCACTGGCGACGCCGATCTATTCCCTGCAAGACTTTCCTTAAACGAAGCAGTCGTCATAAACGTGCTCGAACACGGCGCATTTTTGTTCGAAACCACGTCTGAAATCCCATCCTGGTATTCCCCCGGCCCGGAATACGCGCGCGAGTTTGTTGCCTTCAAAATTGACGGGCCTCCTGGGCATCGATATATGTATTTGTTTTCGTTGCGCCCGGGTTGGGTCAGGGACGAATTGGCATTTTGCCTCAATGGGGTTCGGTTTTCTCTCAATTATCGATTGAAATCGGACGCGGTTCAAAGCGAATTGGATACGGCAGCAGCCATTCAAAACAGCTTACTTCCACAAAAAGCTCCTGTATTCCCAGGGTTCGACATCGCTGTTCGATCGCAGCCTGCCGAAGCGGTTGGTGGAGACCTCTATGACTTTTTGATGCTCGAGGAAGACATGATGGGTATTGCCATTGGCGATGCCAGTGGACACGGGCTTCCAGCGGCTCTGTTGGTGCGAGACGTATTGATGGGCATTCGAATGGGGGTTGGGTCCAACCTCAAAATGATGTACACCCTCAAGAAGTTGAATCGGGTGCTTCACGAAACCACGTTTTCGACTCGTTTTGTATCGGTGTTTTTTGGCGAGTTGAATGTTAATGGCGGCCTCCTGTACGCCAATGCCGGACACACCTCAGGACTTATTCTCCACGAGGATACCATCACGAGGCTGGATCCTACCGGACCGATCATGGGGCCGCTACCAGATATTCCGTTGGAACGAGGATTTGCCGACATCCCCAAAGGCGGGTTGATGGTCCTTTACACGGACGGAATAACAGAGCGCACCGAAGCCGACGGGAGTATATTCGAAGAAGAAGGCTTGATAAAACACATTTTGGAATGCAGAGACCTTTCAGCAAAGGCCATTGTAGACCGGGTGTTCGAATATGCAACCGCCCTAGATCATCAGTCCGATCTACTTGAGGACGATAGTACGCTCCTCGTGGTAAAACGCGACCTCTAAGTCTTGCGTGTAAGGCGGCCACCTCCCTACTTGGCGCTCACCTTAGCTAGCACTCCCCGTCTTCTTCCCCCTAATTTTCAGGTTTAACATCTCCACAAATACGGAGAACGCCATCGCGAAGTAGATGTAGCCGCGCGGTATATGGAAATCGAGGCCTTCAGCGATAAGCGCCAATCCAACCATCAACAGAAAACTCAACGCGAGCATTTTTACTGTTGGGTGCTGCTCGATAAAGGCAGAAACAGCCTCGGCGCTCACCATCATGAACAGAATGGCAGCAACAATGGCTGCAATCATGATGGGAATCTCACTAACCATTCCCACTGCGGTAATAACCGAATCGAGAGAAAAAACGAGGTCCAAAAGAAAAATTTGGATCAACACACTTCCAAAGGTTATCACCTTTCGACCAGTTTCGTGCTCTTCTTCCCCTTCGATTTTATTATGGATCTCATGGGTACTTTTGGCCAGCAAGAACAAGCCTCCTCCGATCAAAATGATATCCCGGCCCGAAACCGCCATACTCAAAACGGTAAACAGCGGAGTTGTTAGGCGCATAATCCACGCAAGTGACAACAGAAGTCCCACCCGGCCAAAGAGGGCCATCGCCAATCCTAAGAATCGAGCCCGGCGCTGCTCGGCAACTGGAAGCCTGGAGGACAGAATCGATATAAAAATAATATTGTCGACGCCGAGTACGATTTCCAGAGCGGTCAAGGTGCCAAAGGCGATCCACGCATTGGGATCCGTCAACAAATCTAACATGTGTAGCAGCTAGTTGAAATTCAACCAAATATAACGCGTGCAGGGTCAATTGCGGCAACAATCTGAACGAATTCCGTCCGCCGGATCCCCTAACGAAATGGGTTTCTCCGCCAGAAAAACAGTCGGGTGGTGATGGCCCGGAAAAACTTTGCTATGAGGCTCATGGGGTGTACTGAAAGCAGGTTTGTAAGCCCTAATTAAACCATGGTCTACGAGCGCGCTAGATTCAGGATGCACTTCAGCCAAAGACGCATTTCAATACGGATACCCGAGGGCCTTGGAAATCTCATGGACCTGCCACTCCTGAATAAACAAACCAATGCTGCCAAAAAAGCCATGCCCGTTTTCGACATTGGATAAAACACCGGGCTGAGCCAGAATTTCAGGGTCAAATATGCCGTTTGGAGGGTCCCAATTGGCATCCAGAATCCGGACTTGAAACCCCATAGTCACCAACTGGTGCTCGCCGCTGGGCGGAATCATCCCTATACCAATGGCCCAATCAACCGTTTTTTGTACGGCGGGGCGGTCTTCCGTTATGTTAAGTCGGACCTTCCAGCCACCATCTTCCGTCCGCACGCCCGGCCGGCCATAGGGCACCGACATTCGAAAGGATTGATCGCCGCCATGCCACCGATAAAGCGCTTGAATATCCCACGGCGAAGCAATTTGGGGAATGGTAATGTCTTGGTACACAAAACTCGAGTCCTGCTCCCAAACAACGGGGCTACGGACAAATAAGGTATCCGAGTCGATACCAGGAACGCGGGTTTCCGCACCGGTGGTCTTCCCATCCGAGCGTATAACTTCAATCCGATAGCTCCGCTTGGGGTTGATCAGAAAATGGCTTTTGAATACGTGGCCATACGAACCATCTGAAAGCTTGGACAACTCGTGGTTCCACCTCCTCCGTTCGCCCGACGTCAAATCGGTCGAATAGACCTCGGCATCCATTTGGGCCTGCGGGTCCGTTGGGCTAAGGATGTGTTCAGCAAAGCGCGTTACAGGTATGACTCGCAGCGCATGATCGGCCGATAATTGATCTAAATACCCCCAGATCGTGA
>CALEEY010000126.1 GCA_937877085.1 uncultured Bacteroidota bacterium | reverse complement strand
GACCATTTACATTGCCGACGAAGAGGCCGAGGTTCCGGTTGAGTTAGCCATGCGCTACAATAGCGGCTACACGGAAAACGTTCTTTCGTTTGTCAACAATATCAACACGCACGAAGGCGGAACGCATGTTTCTGGCTTCCGTCGGGCCCTTACACGCACCCTGAAAACGTACGCCGACAAAAACAGCTTGCTCAAAAATGCCAAGGTCGAGCTTTCAGGCGACGACTTTCGAGAAGGCATTACAGCGATTCTTTCGATTAAGGTAGCAGAGCCTCAATTTGAAGGACAGACAAAAACGAAGTTAGGTAACTCCGATGTCCAAGGGGCAGTGGAGTCGCTTGTTTCTGAGAAATTAGCGGAATGGCTTGACGACCACCCCAAAGAAGCCAAAAGAATTGTCGATAAGGTAGTCTTAGCTGCGCAGGCGCGAGCCGCCGCCCGTAGAGCGCGTGAACTCGTTCAGCGCAAAAACTTGTTCTCAGGTGGTGGATTGCCAGGTAAACTGGCCGATTGCTCATCCAAACTCCCTGAAGAATGTGAAAT
This sequence comes from uncultured Bacteroidota bacterium, assembly GCA_937877085.1. GTDB lineage: Bacteria > Bacteroidota > Rhodothermia > Rhodothermales > UBA10348 > UBA10348. The sequence goes on along the minus strand of CALEEY010000126.1, from coordinate 34,067 downwards.
CTACTTGGTTGAGGGAGATTCGGCCGGCGGTAGCGCTAAACAGGCACGGGACCGGCACTTTCAAGCCATCCTTCCACTTCGTGGAAAAATTCTAAACGTTGAAAAAGCACGTCTCGATAAGATTCTGGCCAATGAAGAGATCCGGAACATGGTAACCGCTTTCGGTACCGGTTTAGGAGTGGGCGAACACGATTTTGAACCCGATAAATTGCGTTACCACAAAATCATCATTATGACGGATGCCGATGTCGATGGAGCCCACATTCGGACGCTTCTACTGACGTTTATCTACCGTCACATGACGCTGTTGGTCGAACGGGGATATATCTACATTGCCCAACCACCACTTTATAAAGCCAAAAAAGGCAAGCAAGAAGAATATTGCTGGACCGACGATGAGCTAAAAGCGATCATTGAAAAATTCGGTGGCGATACCGGACAGAAAGTGATGATTCAACGCTACAAAGGATTGGGAGAGATGAATCCAGATCAGTTGTGGGATACCACTATGGATCCCTCCACCCGTCTTTTGCAGCGCGTGACCATTGAAGATGCCGCTGCCGCTGACCGTATTTTTAGCACATTGATGGGCGATGCCGTGGAACCGCGCCGAAAATTTATCGAACGGAACGCGCGCTACGCAACCATTGACGTCTAAAATTGAACCGGTTCATGCCAGAAACAACCGCAGTCGATGTCACCATTGTCATTCCGGTATTGGACGAAGAGCAGTCCATTCCCGAGCTGGTGGATCGTATTCGGGAGGCATGCGATAGGGCTGAACTACGGTTTAATGCTTGGTTTATTGACGACGGCTCCTCGGATCAAAGCTGGGCGGCTATCGAAGCGGCTCATACGCTTGATGCTCGATTTGCAGGGGTAAAATTGCGCCGGAATTACGGGAAGTCGGCCGCCTTGGCTATCGGATTTGACCGCGCAGACGGCAAATATGTCGTAACCATGGATTCAGACCTCCAGGACGATCCTGCAGAAATTCCAGAATTGATTTCCGTTCTGGATTCCGGATTCGATTTGGTAAGTGGCTGGAAGCAGGATCGAAAAGATCCTGCGTCTAAACGTGTTCCAAGCAGGTTTTTTAACTTTGTAACGCGCCGAATTACTGGAATTCCCCTGCACGATTTTAACTGCGGCCTAAAAGCGTACCGGTTGGAAGTTGTTAAAAGTGTTCGCTTGCACGGCGAATTACACCGATATATTCCCTTGTTGGCCGCTTGGCAAGGATATACGCGTATCACAGAGAAGGCTGTAAAGCATTATCCCCGTAAGTACGGGTCTACCAAATTCGGTTTAGAGCGCTTTTTGAAAGGATTTCTGGATCTACTGACGGTCACGTTTATGACCCGATATGCTTCTCGGCCCATGTATTTCTTCGGATCGTTAGGGACACTGGCATTTTTTGGTGGGTTTATTATTAGTACTTGGATTTCGATTGAGAAAATCTTCTACCATCAACCGATTGGCGATCGTCCGCTGCTCCTACTGGGAGTTATGCTCATTTTGGTTGGGGTTCAAATGTTTAGCGTTGGTTTGATTGGTCAAATGATCATTATTCCTCGAATGGAACGTCTAGATACCATTCAAATAGCTGGAGAAGTAAGCCCCAGCGCGCGAATGACGGGGCAGCCGAATTTCGGGCAGCTAGTTACCGGGCAGCCGAATTTCGGGATAACCAGGTGATCCGGCCTGATCAAAGGCGGAAGTTGGCTGTCATAGGCCCCTATCCTCCCTATCGAGGAGGAATTGCGCACTTTACCGAGCAGTTTCATGTCAACTTAGAATCCTCAGGCTGCGCGGATGTAACCGGCGTTTCGTTTTCGCGGCAATATCCCGGATTTTTATTCCCTGGAAAAACTCAGTATGCGCAGGATGCCGTGATACAGCTGAACACGCAAATCTCGATCGATTCAATGAATCCGATGAGTTGGGGAAAGGCAGCGCGGCAGCTAATTGGCCTTGGGGTCGATGAAGTGGTTTTTATGTATTGGATGCCTTTTTTTGCGCCTGCGTTTGTTCGGATGGCTAACCTGTTAAAAAAGCAAGGCATTACGGTTAGTGCGATCGTGCACAATGCATCTCCCCACGAACGGCAGCCGCTTGGATCCTTCCTAAGTCACGCTTTTTTGTCGAGGTGCGATCGCTTGATTGCACTCTCAAAAGCGGTCAAGCGGGATATGGAAGCACTGGGGCTTCGGCGCCCGATCGACGTAAATCCACATCCGGTATACAATCAATTTGGGACATCGATCGAGAAGAAAGAAGCCCGGCACCATCTTGGACTAAACGAAACGGATGCCTTGATTCTCTTTTTTGGACTGGTGCGGAAATACAAAGGCTTGGACATCCTCATTCAGGCGTTAGGACAAACCTCGCGTCCGGTAAAGCTTTTGGTAGCTGGAGAGTGGTACGAAGGCCAATCTGAAGTGGATCTGATGATTAAGCGCCTGGGACTTTCAGATCGCATAGATATCAGGGACCACTATATTTCAGATTCGGATGTAAAGTACTTTTTTTCTGCCGCGGATGTGGTGGTCCAGCCGTACCGAAATGCCACACAAAGTGGCGTAGTTCAAACAGCCCTTCAATTTGGCAAGCCATCCATTGTAACCGGGGTTGGCGGATTACCTGAAATGATTGAACATGGTGTCAGCGGATGGGTAGTGAAGCCTGAAGATCCGAAAGCGCTGGCCGAAGCTATCGATACGTTTTATGAGGACGACCATGCGGAACGGCTTACGCTTGGGGCCATTCGAGCGAGGGACAGCTTCACATGGGAAACCTTTATTTCTAATTTTTTGAAGGATTAATAGCCATGGACTACGATCCGGTAAAGGACAAATTTGGGGGGATGATCGACGGCAAATATTGGCCGACCCGAATTTTCTTTGCCTTGTTGCAATTGTTTTTTCTTCGCGCATGGTACGTGCGTCGGGCCATTCATTCTGTTTTAAAAGGACGAGAAGGGTCTATCCGGATGTTGGACGCGGGAACCGGATTTGGACAATTCGCCTACTGGGTGGCAAAAAAATATTCGAAGGTTCGCATTCACGCTGTGGATATCAAGCCAACCTATCTGGAGCGGGCAAAAGTGTTTTCCCAACTCGCCGGAATGGATACGCGCGTTACCTATTCGCTCGATGACCTCACTCGGTTACAAGCCTCTGGACCATACGATCTCGTGCTTTCCGTCGATGTAATGGAGCACATTGAGGAAGACGAACGAGCCTTTCAGCATTTTTTTCGGGTGTTGCGTTCCGGTGGGCATGTCATTATCAACACACCATCGGATCAAGGGGGATCGGACGTTTCGAACGAGGGCGATACCGGTTTTATCGGAGAACATGTTCGCGATGGGTATAGCGTAGAAGAAATTACGCGAAAGTTGACAGGGGCCGGTTTTGTGATTGACGATATCTCGTTTGGGTATGGTCTTTTTGGAAGGATGGCTTGGAAGATCTCCATCAAATGGCCCATGATTATGCTAAATAAGCATTTTGTTTTGGGACTTTTGCTTCCGTTTTACTACGTGGTTTTTCTGCCTTTGGCGTTGATTCTCAACACTTTGGACATTTCATCAAAAAACGACACGGGAACGGGGCTAACAGTGGTGGCACATCGTCCATAAGCGTTGTATTTTGGTCGGGCACCTCTATCGAAGCGGCGTGCCTATCCTGGCGGCCAAAACACCCTCGCGGTAGTAACAACCTGGCGGTAGTAACAACGGAGCGGTCGGAAAGCCTCGTTCAGGAAGTTCTCGGCTCACCCCAATAACCCTCGGGAACCGTGCAAACGAAGTATGTATTTGTCACAGGCGGAGTTACATCTTCGCTTGGAAAAGGAATAATTTGTGCCTCACTCGGTCGATTGCTTGAAAATCGCGGCCTGAGAGTGACCATTCAAAAATTTGATCCATACATCAATGTGGATCCGGGCACGATGAACCCCTATGAACACGGGGAAGTCTACGTCACAGACGACGGTGCCGAAACGGACCTCGACCTGGGTCATTACGAACGATTCTTAGGCGTTCCAACCAGCCAAGCCAACAACGTCACGACGGGACGAGTGTATCTGGAGGTAATCAACAAGGAACGAAATGGTGCCTATCTCGGAAAAACAGTACAGGTGGTTCCGCATATTATTGACGAGATCAAGCACTGGATGCTGAAATTGGGAGAGACGGAGGACTATGACGTTATCATAACGGAGATTGGTGGAACCGTTGGAGACATTGAGGGACAGCCTTACCTCGAAGCCATTCGTCAATTGAGATACGAACTGGGGCCTCGCAATACCCTGAACATCCACCTTACGCTGGTACCGTATTTAGAAGCCGCGGGCGAGCTAAAATCGAAACCGACCCAGCATTCGGTAAAAACCCTTCTTTCCTTTGGGCTTCAACCCGACATCTTGGTCTGCCGAATGGATAGGCCACTTCCAGACGATGTTAAACGGAAGCTTGCGTTGTTTTGTAACGTGGAGCAACGGGCGGTGATTGCTGCGCTCGATGCCGAATCTATTTATGAAGTTCCTCTGCTCATGAAAGAGCAGGGTCTGGATACGATTGCGGTCGAGAGACTTCGCATGGTGGAAGACTTTGGCGCTCGGCTGCTCGATGCGCCAGACATGGACGGTTGGGTTCGTTTCTTACGTCAGTTGAAAGAACCCGAAGGGACGGTTCGCATTGCGTTGGTAGGGAAATACATTTTGCATCAGGACGCTTACAAGTCCATTTGTGAAAGTTTTATTCTGGCTGGTGCAGCCAATGGGGTCGAAGTTCAACTTGACCAAATTCTTTCGGATGACATCACCCCTGAAAACGTCGAAAGTTTATTGGGCGACGTTTCGGGTATTCTAGTTGCTCCAGGTTTTGGAGAGAGAGGGATCGCCGGAAAGGTCGAAGCCATTCGTTTCGCAAGGGAAAACAATGTCCCATTTTTTGGGATATGTCTCGGAATGCAGTGTGCAGTCATCGAATTCGCTCGCAACGTGTGCGGGTGGAAGACGGCGCATTCTACCGAATTTGATGCCGAAACGAGCCATCCGGTAATTGACTTGATGGTAGAACAAAAGGCGATTTCTGAAAAAGGCGGCACCATGCGCCTTGGATCGTACACGTGCAAAATCCAGGAAGGCTCCAAAGCAAGCGAGATTTACGGTCGAAAAACGGTAAAAGAACGCCATCGTCATCGCTATGAGCTCAACAACGTTTTGCGCTACAAATTGGCCGAAAGTGGCATGTTGTTTACCGGTGTAAATCCCAAAAGAGACCTGGTAGAGATTGTCGAATTGCCTGATCTTAGGTTTTTCATCGGAGTTCAGTTTCATCCAGAGTACAAGAGCACGGTGGGTAATCCCCACCCCTTGTTCAATGCCTTTGTTAAGGCGTGCATAGCACATGCTACCGACACCAATAGCCTGGAAAAACCAAAAGGACCCAGCCAGAAGAAAAAGCGCCATCTAGCCTCTGCAAAAATGTAGAGCCTGTCCTGCATCTCGGTTTTTTGTTTATCAGGATGATTGGTCCTGACCCCCACCTTTCCCCCTTCGCACGAATCCGCGCCATTTAAAGCCGGATGAGGGGCATTTTTGTGGCATAGTTATCCACACTGTCCACAATTTCTCCCCACGAGCCCCCACAATGTCAAAATTAGGGGTTTTTCCACAATTTGAAGGGTTTTAACCTGTCAAAAATGCTTGACTTTCGCGGGTAAAAACGTACATTACCGACTAAGTGGGGAAAAGTGGGGAGAATTCCCATCTGTGAACCCCTTCTGAACCCACTTTCAAGCGGATAAACTCCGTGCAGCGAACCTCTTTCCACCACTATGGCACGTTTCAAAGGACAGGCTGAATACTCCGTCGATGCAAAAGGACGGACTGCCATTCCGGCTAAAATGCGATCTGCATTAAGTCCGGATGCCCTAGGTACGTTCACATTGACGAAAGGGTTTGAGCAGTGCATTTACGTTTATCCGATGGATGAATGGAAAATCAAGGAAGAAGAATACGGCAATCTTAACACCAACAATCGCGATGCTAGACATCTAGTTCGAATGATTTTGATGTGGGCTGAAGAGGTTTCTCTAGATGGCCAAGGACGTATTTCACTTCCAAAAGCGCTTTCGGATTATGCTGGAATAGGAGACAAGGTGCTCATTATTGGTGCCATGGATCGAATTGAACTGTGGAATCCGGAGCATTTCGCCACCTATTTGCTGGAACATACAGACGATCAGGAAACCCTAGCCGAAAAGGTTATGGGGTCCTAACACTTATGTGAATCCAACGGAAAAATTAAATGCGCGTGATAACACGGAGCCTGGGTTGAATTACGCTTCGGGCTATCACGCGCCTGTTCTTTGTAATACTGTTATTCAAGGACTCGTAACTCAAAGGGACGGAGTCTATGTGGACGGCACTTTAGGGGGCGGGGGTCATACGGCCGCCCTGTTAGATGCCCTGTCTGCATCAGGCTCTGTGATCGCCATCGATCAAGATGAAGAAGCCATTTCTGAAGCCTCCAAACGACTCGCTCCTGAGTTAGCCTCTGGTCGCCTCAGAATCCTCAAGGGCAACTTCGGCGATATGGCGCTCCTTTTGGGCTCGGCAGGGATTGACAACGTGGACGGAATACTTCTGGACCTCGGTGTTTCCTCCCATCAATTGGATGAAGCTGAGCGAGGGTTCAGCCACCGGATGAAAGGTCCCCTAGACATGAGAATGGATAAGGACCAGCCATTTGGAGCTTCCGAATTGGTGAATGAAATGGAAGAGTCGGACTTGATGCACATTTTATTTCGCTTCGGAGAAGAGCCTAAGTCTAGACGCATAGCTCGGGACCTGGTCAAGGCGCGGCCCATTCTTACGACGGAGAAACTGGCAGATGTGGTGCGCTGGGCAGCACCTAGAGGACAAGAAGCCAAGACATTGGCCAGAGTTTTTCAAGCGATTAGGATTGCTGTGAATCGGGAGTTGGACGTGCTGGACCAGGTGCTAATGGACTCGGTCGACTTGATATCGACTGGTGGGAGGCTAGCGATTATAAGCTACCACTCGCTAGAGGATAGAAGGGCAAAACACTTTTTACGGACAGGTAATCTCGAAGGTGAGGTTAAAAAAGACATGTTTGGCAACAAGCTTACGCCGTGGGCCGAGATCAATCGAAAGCCCATTTCGGCAGACCAAGCCGAGCAGGAAGTCAACCCGAGAAGTCGAAGCGCAAGGCTTAGAATTGCGGAAAGACTGGATAACACGACACTATGATTTTAATTAGGACTTAACAACCGATCAGATGGCTTCATCCCGATCAAACAAGCCAGAAAAAGGAGCTAAAAAGAAAGACGTTCGATTCGTTAAGGGCGATTCTGCGGACAACAAGCGCGCGCCGAAGAAGGCCACTCGGAAAGCCGTTTCCCACACGGTGATAAAGCCACAATCGGTGTCCTCGAAGAAGCCTGGTCGATTCAAGGGAGAAAGGACCAATATCGGATGGAACGACCTCGTTACCACCAATGACGTAAAGAAAAGTGCGCATCCAGAGGCCGAAACCTTTTTAAATACGCTTTCGACTGCGCGATTCGCTGCCGTTTTGCTTTCGGTTTTGACCCTTTTCACGCTGTATGTCGGACACGTGCTGACCACTCAGGCCTTGATGAAAGATGTACAGAATATGCGGCGTGAAAATCAGACGATGAACTTGCGATTGAACCAGTTGAGGGCCGAAGAGGAGGAGTTAACAGGACCCGCCGCCTTTTTTGAAAAAGCGAGGGAATTAGGCTTGGAAGGGCGCCTGCCCAAAGGAAATCCTCTCATTGTAGAGTAGAACATGGAACCAAAAGAGCAAATTTTTGCGAGGATGTATGTGGTGATCACGTTAGTGAGTCTCCTGCCGATCCTTGTTGCTTTTCAGGTTTTGAAAATTTCGGTTCTTGACGGACCGGAACTGCGGGAAAAGGTGGCCGTGCAGTCCACTTCCTATCAAACGCTGCCGCCAACTCGTGGCCTGATATTGGATTCTGAGGGTCGGGCAATGGCCATCAACATCGAGAAGTATGATATAGCCGTCGATCCTACCGCCAACCGGTACAGCACGGATTCTGAAACCTTCTTCGAGCATTTTTCAGCCATGACAGGGCAAAGCGTGGCGTCCCTAAAGAGTAAAGTTGAGCGTAGCCGCAGCCGAATGTTTACTCAGCTCGTTCGAAATTCGACCTTTTCAGATAAAGATGTTCGTTTGCTTGAGGAATACCCCTTTGTGATCATCAACCGGGAAACGCGGCGGAAGTATACCTACGGCCCAACCGCCGCGCACATCGTCGGTTTTATGGGCACTGACAACGGATTGACTGGCCTAGAAAAAGAATTCAACGATGAATTGGCGGGAATATCAGGCCAAAGAACAGCCAAAAGGGATAGAAAAGGCGTATTGAGACCCATTCCAGGCGGTTTGATTCAAGAACCAGTGCACGGAACGTCCCTGGTACTCACCATTAATCTGAATCAACAGGCCATCCTTGAAGAGGAATTGGAGCGCGGGGTATTGGAGTCGGGGGCAAACTGGGGAACGGCCATTGCCATCGATGTGAAAACCGGTGCTATTCGGGCGATGGCCAATTACCCTACGTTCGACCTAAATCAAGGTGTTTTTGCCAACGAAACACAGCTACGAAATCACGCCATATCCGATGTGATTGAGCCAGGTTCGACCATGAAGGTGCTTCCTGCGGTTGCGGCCATCGAGTCTGGAGTTGTGACCATGGACACCATTATCGACACAGGTACAACAGGCACCATTCGGCTGCACGGATTCGATCTCAGCGATACCTCTCCTCACGGGAAAATTTCGTTTAGCGAAGTCATCAAGGTTTCGAGCAACATTGGAACGGCACTGGTTTCTGAGCTCACTGATCCAGGTGAATTCTATAAACAAGCGGTCAATCTAGGATTCAATCAACCGACGTACCTCGAGCTTCCCGGTGAAGCTCTAAGCACCAGAGTCATGACCATTAACAAATGGAGCCGGAGCACCCTTTCGGGCATGAGTCGTGGCTATGGAATCCAAGGAACTCCCCTCCAAATTACCCTCGCTTACGCCGCGTTGGCCAATGGAGGGGTGTTGAAGCGACCCTACCTTGTGCAAGAAAAAAGGGACGCTGACGGGCATACTATTTGGACCGCGCGAACCGACTCGATCCGCCGAGCCTTTAAAAAAGAAACGGCCGCTACCATCATGCCGGCCTTCGAATCTGTGGTGGGCGTGGGCGGAACGGCCAACCAGGCTGTGGTGCGTGGCCTTCGGATAGCCGGGAAGACAGGGACGGCCAAAACGGCCAGAGGCGGAAACTATGCCAATCGGGACTATAGGGCCACTTTCGTAGGATTTTACCCCGTCGAAGACCCCCAAATTGTTGTTCTGGTTTTGATGGATGCGCCCCGAACAAGCATTTACGGCGGAACCGTAGCCGCTCCCGTTTTCAAGCGGACTACGGAAAGATGGCTCGCTAGTATGCCGGAAATGTCCCCCTTTATCCATCGGGACTCGCTTCAAATGCGCGAGGAACGGGCGCTCATACCCTCCTTGGACGGTTTGCCATCGGCTTTGGCTTCACGATCACTAGGTGCGTTGGGATTGAGAGTCGATCGAAATGCTTCTTTTGATGAGATTGTAACGAAGCAAAATATTATGCCGGGTGTGATCGCTGAGCCGGGAATACCGGTTCGAGTAGCGTCCGTCCGCGTCCCGATGCTTCCCAAAAATATGCCGGATCTGGTTGGGCTCTCCCTTAGAGACGCGATTTCTTGGCTAGCCCAATTGGGTGTAAAAGCAGAAGTAAAGGGCCACGGCATGGTGGAGGAGCAATGGCCGGAGCCCGGTGGTGTACTGCCTGAGACCGCGACGCTTTCGTCGAAATAGACTTTCATGACTTTAATTCAGAAGGAAAAAAAACGTAGTGCATTTTTCAGCATGCATAGATCGACTAAAAGAAAAGGGACTCCTAGTGAGTTGCTCGAACCCGCTGAATATCCAATTCAACCGGCTGGCTATTGATAGCCGGGAAGTCGGACCATCGGACTGTTTTGTTGCCCTGAGGGGCGTGCAAGCCGACGGCCATCTGTTCATTGACAAGGCTGTAAAAAACGGAGCTATCGCTATTGTGAGCGAAGCGGGGCCGGAATCTGCGATTGAAAACGGCCCCGCATTTGCCCACGTCACCCATTCTCATGGGGCATTAGCCGAAATGGCATCCTTGATGCAGGGCGATCCCGGCGAAAAGCTTCATGTTATTGCGACAACCGGGACGAATGGCAAGACGACGGTTGCAACGCTCATTGCCTGGGTTTTAAACCATACCGGAACGCCTGCTGGTTTCCTCGGAACCACTGGATATCGGTACGGAAACGTGAATGTGGACGCCTCCCATACCACGCCATCCGCCATTGTATTTCACGAATTACTGTCGGGAATGCTCGAGTTGGGAATGACAGCGTGCAGCATGGAGGCCTCCTCTCATGCCATTGATCAATCCAGATTTAGGACTTCGGATATCGATGTTGCCATTTTTACGAACCTAAGCCGCGACCATCTGGACTATCATAAAACGTTTGAGAGCTACGGAGCAAGCAAAAAACGGCTTTTTGATGGGCTAAACGTAGGTTCTGGGGCGGTAACCAATGTGGATGACGAGAAAGGACAGTACATGGTATCGGACTCGAGGGCGAGGATTACCACCTACGGCCAGTCGGCGGCCGCAGACATCCGGTACTCCATTCGATCCAATACGCTTTCTGGGTTAGTGCTTGAACTCGATGGCGTAACCACCACCTGTAAACTGGCAGGGACCTTTAATGCTGCCAATTTGGCTGCAGCCTATGCAGCCTGTTTATCGCTTGGGATGGACGGTACGTTGGTGCGGAATCGCTTGGCGATGTGCCCACCGGTGGTGGGAAGAATGGAAACCTTTCAAACAGAATCTGGCTCGACGGTAATTCTTGACTACGCCCACACGCCCGACGCATTGGAAAATGTATTAAGTACCGTTCGCGAAAGTTTAACCGAGGGCAGTTCCCTTTGGTGTGTGTTTGGATGTGGGGGAGATCGTGACAGAGGAAAGCGTCCAGAGATGGGAGCTATAGCTGAAAAACTGGCAGATCACGTGGTGGTGACCAGCGATAACCCAAGAACAGAGGATGCCGCTGCCATTCTGGAAGACATTAGGAAGGGCGTAAAGAGAGCCAAAGACGCGCTTTGGATTGTGGATCGTCGAGAAGCGATTTCCACGGCCATCAAGCGCATGGCCACAGGGGACACCTTGGTTTTAGCTGGGAAAGGGCATGAAACGTACCAAGTGATAGGCACCGAGAAGATTCATTTTGATGACAGAGTGGAAGCCATGCGGGCTTTTAGTTCGATTGGCCAACAATTAATTCTAGGCCAACCGGCTGGATTTAACTCATAAAACATGCTCTACTACTTTTTCACCTACTTAGAACGCACGTATCAACCACCTGGATTTGGGGTGTTTGAATTCATCACCGTACGGGCTGCCTTGGCTGCCATAACGGCGTTATTGATTTCGCTTTTCATTGGGAGGCGGATCATCCAGTGGTTGCGGATAAAGCAACTAGGAGAGCAGGTTCGAGAGGGAGAGAATTCGGGTGTGGTAGACCACTCCCATAAAAAAGGGACTCCCAGCATGGGAGGACTCATCATCCTCATTTCGGTCTTGACCTCTACCCTGCTGTGGGGGGCGATCGGAGAAGTATATGTTTGGTTGATCCTGCTCGCGACAGCTTGGATGGGCGCTTTTGGATTCGCCGACGACTACATCAAAGTAGTTAAGAAAGATAAATCAGGTCTTCCAGCCCGAATCAAACTAATCGGACAGATCTCTTTGGGTTTGCTCGTGGGTTCGATTTTGTACTTCCATCCCCAATTTAGCGATATCAGGACGCTTACGTATCTGCCGTTTGTGGCCGACGAGACCCTCGACTACAACATTTTGGACGGGCTTATTGCCGGTGTTGACCTAGGATGGCTGATTTACATCCCGGTAGTGGTGTTTATTCTTACCGCTCTATCCAATGCCGTCAATCTGACCGATGGACTGGACGGCTTGGCGGCCGGAGTTACAGGCATCGTGGCCCTCGGCCTAACCGCACTGGCCTACATAGCCGGGAACGCCATTTTTGCGGATTTCTTGAATGAAATGCTGTTACCGGGCGCTGGAGAGTTGACCATTTTCGCAGCTTCGCTGGCGGCATCGTGTTTTGGTTTTTTGTGGTACAACGGATTTCCGGCGTCCGTCTTTATGGGAGACACGGGAGCTCTTTCTTTAGGCGCTGCCGTTGGGACGATGGCCCTCATGGTAAAAAAAGAGTTGTTGTTACCTCTTTTATGCGCCGTGTTTTTCATGGAGACCCTTTCGGTGATTATCCAAACCTCCTGGTTCAAATACACCAGGTTACGGACCGGGGTGGGTAAGCGAGTTTTTAAAATGGCGCCCATCCACCATCATTTTGAAGCGAATGGTACCCACGAAGCTAAGATCGTACTTCGATTCTGGCTCATTACCGCTGTAACTGTCATAGCAACCCTCCTAGTACTTCGAATCCGATGAACGCTCGCGGTATGACATATGTGCAAGGGAAGACCGTTTCCATTTTGGGCGCCGCCCGAAGTGGGATGGCTGCCGCTGGACTCTTGTCACGCCACGGGGCCACTGTATTTGTTTCGGAATACGGGATTATTTCGGAAGACAAAAAGCATGAGCTACAAACGTGGGGAGTATTGTGGGAGGACGGCGGTCATACGGGGAAGGCGGTAGAGTCAGATTTTGTTGTGGTGAGTCCTGGTGTTCCAAGTCATTCTGCGCCGGTAGTGTCTGCCTTAGCGTCGGGTACGCCGGTGGTTTCGGAAATCGAACTGGCTAGTTGGTTCTGTAAAGCACCGATTGTTGCCATTACCGGATCCAATGGGAAAACGACCACCACCGAGCTGATCGGGCACCTTTTCAGAAATAGTGGACGAACAACCTGGGTGTGCGGCAATGTGGGGACGCCTTTTTCTGGAGTCTGTGATCAATGCGTTTCTGCAGATGTGGTGGTCCTGGAAGTGTCTAGTTTTCAACTTGATCACATCGATCAATTTAGGCCCGCCGTTTCCATTCTTCTGAATATCACCCCCGATCACCTGGATCGTTACCAGTACCAATTTGAGAGATACGCAGAAAGCAAAATGCGTATTTGCGAAAATCAAACGTCCGAAGATGTCGTCATTTTCAACTTCGACGACGAGTATCTGAGGGAAAAGATGAGCAAAGAAGCGAAAAACGGCCCTGATCAATATTCAATTTCAATAAACGGACCTGTAGACAAGGGGGGGTATTTCGAGCGAAATGCCTTGTTTTTGGCTGCAAATCAACAAGAAGAGAAAATTATGTATGTGGATGAACTGGCCTTGAGAGGCCGTCACAACGTGTACAATTCGCTGGCAGCAGCGGTTGCGGCTCGCGTGATGGAGGTCAGAAGTGATGTGGTCCGAGAGAGTCTACGCACTTTTGCTGGGGTCCCGCACAGACTGGAGCACGTCAGAGAGGTCGAAGGCGTTCGATATGTGAACGATTCCAAAGCTACCAACGTGAACGCTGTTTGGTTTGCGCTTGAAAGCTTTTCAGAGCCGGTCGTCCTGATTGCCGGAGGACGCGACAAGGGAAACGATTATTCATCGCTCAAGCCGCTCGTCTCAAGTCGGGTTAGGTCATTGATTTTGATTGGCGAGGCGGCAGAAAAAATGGCATTGGAACTCGGTCCGTGTGTTTCGGACAGTGTGATCGCCGAAAGCCTCGAAGATGCGGTCAAGTTAGCTCATTTGTTGGCCAAACCTGGAGACGTGGTGCTGTTGAGTCCAGCGTGCGCCTCATTCGACATGTTTGACTCCTATGAGCATAGAGGAGACCTGTTTAAACGAGCAGTTTCCAACCTATAAACCAAACAGCTGATGCAGATTCTTACACTCAAGGGCCAGGGGTCGGGACCAGTGGACAAATTTGTCCTCTGGAGCGTGCTGCTGCTCAGTGCTGTGGGAATCGTGGCCGTTTATAGCGCCATCGCCTATTTCGCGGCCACTGCCTCCGATGGCAATACCGAGCGATTCCTTTTTAAGCACTCATTTAGAGTGGTTATTGCTCTAACTGTGATGGGCTTTTTCTCTGTTATCAATTACCACTTTTTGGCTAAACTGAGCAAAATCGCGCTTATTGTGGCGGTTGGGTTGCTACTTCTGACCCAAGCTGTGGGGGTGGTTTCGGGAGGTGCGGCTAGGTGGTTAGCCATTGGCGGATTGCAAATTCAGCCTTCCGATTTCGCGCGCGTAGCCCTTTTGCTCTATGTGTCGGTTTTGTTGACGCAAAAGCAAGCATACATCAAGTCGTTTTCCAAATCCTTCATTCCCATCATGTCGTGGATTGGGGTCACGATCATTGCGATCGGCGTTTCTGACCTGTCCACGTCCTTGGTTATCCTGACGGCCGTGATGGTCATGTGTTTTGTGGGTAGGATAAACATTGGCCAGATCATACTCGTCGGACTGGTCGGCTTGCTGTTAGCCTACATAATGTTGCTAACGTCCCCACAACGGGCGGCTCGCGTGGAATCCTTCGTCGGGATTAAGCTATTCCCTAACACGGTTGCCGAGCAGGTTTTCGACAATCAAGACGAAGGATATCAAGCAGAACAGGCACTTTTAGCCATTGCAAATGGAGGACTAACGGGTCTCGGCCCAGGGAAAAGTGCGCAAAGAGACTTTTTGCCTGCTCCCTACAATGATTTCATTTTTGCGATCATCGCAGAAGAGTATGGAGTTGTGGGAGCGTTTTTCTTGCTGTTTTTGTACATCCTCATCTTGTTCAGAGGGCTACTACGAATTGCGAGGCATGCCCCCGATCCGCTCGGTCTGTTTTTAAGTGTGGGCATCGTGGTCATGCTCACCATGTATGGGTTTGTCCATGCAGGCGTTTCTTCCAACCTTTTGCCTGTAACCGGTTTGCCGCTCCCCTTTGTGTCCTATGGGGGTACTTCGATGCTGGCCAATGGAGCCATGGTTGGCATTTTGCTCAATATTTCGCGTCACGTTGAATAACGCAGCCATTATATCAAAAAGACGGAATCCAAGAATTCTGATGACGGGCGGAGGCACCGGTGGGCACGTGTATCCGGCTATTGCTATTGCAGACGCGATTCGGGCGAAACGACCCGGTGCATCCATTTCATTCGCGGGGTCTCCAGACAAGATTGAATGGCGCATTGTACCGGAGGCGGGATATCCTATTAGTCCGATTACCGTTCAGGGATTACAACGGAAGTTGACTGCTCAAAACCTATTAATGCCGTTTCGGGTAGCTAAGGGGTTGAGAGAATCGACCCAACTCATTCAGCAATTCGACGCCGATGTGGTTGTTGGAACGGGTGGCTTTGTGGCTCTACCTGTGCTCTTGGCCGCACGCTATTTGGTTCGCCCCATAGTAGTTCAGGAGCAAAATGCATTTATGGGGCTGACTAATCGATTGGCCTCGCGCTTTGCACACAGCATCCATCTTGCCTTTGAAGAAGCGCGTCCCCAAAAGGTCAAAGGCAAAGTTCACATGAACGGTAATCCCGTCCGAGCGGATCTATCCAAAGCGAGTAAGAGCGAAGGGAGGGCCTTTTTTGACTTGGAACGCGCCGACAAGATCGTTCTGATTTTTGGCGGTTCAGGGGGGAGTTTAGCGATCAACGAAGCCGTTGCTACTCAATTGAGCGGCCTGTTGGCCATACCGGGACTGGGCATTATCTGGCAGACCGGCGATCGCTATTTTGACCGTTTTTCTGAGAGCGTATCGGCGCACCCACGGCTTAGGCTTTTGAAGTATATCGACCGTATGGATATGGCATTTGCAGCGGCCGATTTAGCTGTATGTCGTTCTGGTGCATCGACTTGCGCCGAGCTCATGCTAACCGGAACGCCGTCGCTAATGGTTCCGTCACCCAATGTGACCGAAGATCATCAAACGAAAAATGCCCTTAGCATCGAAAAACAAGGCGCCTGTGAATTGCTGCCAGAGAGTTTGCTAAAAAGTGAGCTTTTGGACCGCATCAAGCAGTTGCTAGATGCGAATGGACGCCTTTTGGCGATGTCGAAGCAAGCGGCCCACTTGGCGCGTCCCCACGCGGCCGAACGGATTGCAGAAGATGTTTTAATGATAGCGGAGCTTCACAACCAGTGAAAACCCTTTTCCATACCGCAGAGACCCGTCGTCAACCCACGTTTGGGAAGATGTCACACGTCCATATGGTGGGCGTTGGGGGTATCGGTATGAGCTCCATTGCCGAAGTGCTCTTGATGCGAGGGTACAAAGTGACGGGGTCCGACCTGGCTAGCTCTGAGGTAACTATGCATCTCCAGGACCTAGGTGCGGATATTTATCTAGGTCACGATGGACCGAACGCCGCAGGCGCATGTGTGGTGGTTCATTCCTCAGCGGTAAATGCCGACATCAACCCGGAGACTCAATTCGCGTTCAGGCAACACATTCCGGTTATTCGGCGCTCGGAAATGCTAGGGGAATTGATGCGGATGAAATTCGGGATAGGGATCGCTGGAACGCACGGAAAAACGACCACGACTACCATGGCCGGCCACGTTATAAATGCCGGCGAGTTTGATCCGACCATCATTGTAGGAGGAAAGGTTTCGGCGTTTGGATCGAATGCGGTTTCCGGGGACGGCGATATCATCCTAATTGAAGCCGACGAGTACGATCGAACGTTTTTGCGACTTACCCCGTCGCTTGCGGTCATCACCAATATTGATGCCGACCATCTGGACTGCTATAAAGATTTGGATGACATCAAGGATGCTTTCGTTCAATACGCATCCAGCGTGCCGTTTTTTGGGGCGGCCATTGTGTGCCTCGACGATGAAAACGTTCGCTCTATTTTGGGTAGAATCGACCGGCGAGTGGTGACCTATGGCACGCTTCGGCAAGCTCAAATCCGAGCCGAAAAAATTCGTCAGGACGGTCGAAATATGACCTTCGACGTGTACGATGGCGAGGCCAGACTGGGACAGGTCGCTCTGGCGGCACCTGGGCAACACAATGTCCTCAATGCGTTGGCCGCCATTGCTGTTGGATTAGAGTTAGACATGGCATTCGACTCGATCGCATTAGGACTGGCCGGATTTAGCGGCGTACAGCGGCGCATGGAAGAAATTGGTGAGGCCGGTGGCGTGTTGGTAGTTGACGATTATGCCCATCACCCCACGGAGGTCAAGGCTACGCTTCAAGGTGCGGCTGGATGTTGGCCGGACCGGCGCATTATAGCCGTTTTTCAACCGCACTTGTACTCTCGCACGCGCGACCTTTGCAACGATTTTGCCGGCTCGTTTTTCGATGCCAACGTGGCGGTCATTATGGACGTGTACGGAGCTCGCGAAAAGCCCATGGAGGGCATTTCGGGGGAGATGATTGCAAAAGGTGCGCACTTAGCGGGCCATCCTCACGTCGAATATGTGCCACAAAAAGACGATTTAGTCGAATTTGTACTGCGCTTGTCCAAACCAGGGGACGTGATTTTGACCCTAGGTGCTGGCGACATTTGGCGGTTAAATCGACAAATCTATAACCGACTACAGGAGGCAAACTAATGGCAAAACGCGCTTCCCTGTGGAAAAACATATTCGGATTCCTATTTGTATTGGGAATCGGAACGGTCGGGTATTCGGGATGGAACTGGCTTAGTAAAGTGACGCTTGCTGAAATCCAGATTCAAGGTCTTGTAAATGCTGGTGAACAAGAGGTTCGGGATTTAATCCGGGTCGATACCGGGGCGGTATTGTTCGATTTGGATCCTCAGATCTTGGAAGACCGCATTAGAAGGCACCCCTGGATCATGGAAGCTCATGTTTCCAGACTTCCAACCGGCCTTTTAGACATTCGAGTTTTGGAGAGATATCCTGTGGCGCAGGCGCTTGAGAGCAACGGAAAAATCGGGTTTTATTACGATCGGAATGGCTTTAGAATGCCTATAACCGATGTGATGTGGTACGCTGTTCCGATTATTTCAGGAGAGCTAGAAGGATATAATCCAATGATTCCCGTTTCGGACCAAGTCGTAAAAGACATGCTGTTCGAATTGCCGAATTTGAGCCCAGCCTCCGACGCTGTTCTTTCGGAAATGCGACGCATCGACACCGGATTTGAAATCAGGACGACTCCTATTGGAAAACACGCTTCCATCCCCGTTCTCATGGGGGAATCCGAATTTGCCGACAAATTTAAGATTCTGGACGCTTTTTGGGAGCAGGAAGTGTTACGGCATCAAGATATAGAGTACACGACTATCGATTTGCGATTTGCAAGCCAGGTCGTCACCAAACAGGAGCATCGGCGCCCTGAAAAAGACATCAGTAACTAATGAAAGACACCAGTAATAACCGAATTGTTGTTGGATTGGACATCGGAACCACAAAAGTGTGCTCCGTTGTGGCTACGTCCGACGACTTGGGCCGAGTCAACATTTTGGGTGTTGGCGTGGCCGAATCAGATGGGCTGAACCGAGGCGTGGTGGTAAATATTGACAAGACCGTCAATGCCGTGCGCGAAGCCATAGAAGAGGCCTCGCGAATGGCGGGAGTTTCGGTCCGAAATGTAATTGTAGGTATCGCCGGGGACCATGTTCAAAGTTTCCAGTCTCGCGGTGTGGTGACCATTTCGAACCGGGATGGAGAGATTACCGAAGCCGATGTCCAACGCCTTCTGGAGGATACGACGCATGTTGCCATGCCTGCGGATCGTGAGATTTTGCACGTTATCCCGCAGGAATTTATTGTCGACGGGCAAGACGGCGTGGCCGACCCCGTGGGCATGAGTGGGGTTCGGCTTGAAGCCAATGTTCACATTATTACGGGGCTGGTTTCCGCGGCAAAAAATATTTACCGGTGTGTTGAAAAGGCGGGTTATCAGGTCGCCGACATCGTATTAGAACCCCTGGGGTCGTCCTTTGCAGTCCTTCACTCGGATGAAAAAGAGGTAGGAGTAGCGCTTATTGATATTGGTGGCGGAACCACGGATATCGCCGTGTTTGAGGACAATACCATTCGCCACACGGCTGTCGTAGCTGTGGCCGGAAATAAAGTTACCGACGACATTCGGAAGGGATTAGGTGTGATGCGCGATCAGGCCGAAGCCCTGAAGTGCGAATTTGGAATTGCTATGGCCGAAATGGCACCGGAAGAGGAAATTGCTATTCCGGGAGTGGGAGGTCGTACGGAAAAACGGGTCGGGCGTAGTACGCTGGCTCAAATCATACAACCTCGTATGGAGGAAATCCTTGAGATAGCCTCCATTGAAATTAAAAGAAGCGGGTTCTCACGGCACCTCTCCGCTGGTGCCGTATTGACTGGAGGTGGTTCCCTGATACCGGGAACTGCCGAACTCGCAGCCGAAATTTTGGGATTGGAAACTCGGATTGGACGGCCCATGGGACTCACCGCCGGCCTTGTCAAGGAAGTATCTGACCCCAAATTTGCAACAGCGGTCGGGCTCGTGTTATACGGGCTCAGACCGGAAATGATAGGAAGCACCCCATTTCGGACCGATCAGATCGACACGTCAAACCCATCTGGAGGTGGGGATAACATGGTCGAAAAGATTAAAAGGTCCATGATGGGTTGGTTCAACGAACTCTGACCTTACCAACGAATCCGTCGAACGGCTCATTCGATGCGATTTATATACAGCCAAAACAGAACGACTAGAGGACTACATGGAGAACTTATTCAGCACTCATTTCTCATTTGATGATGCAGAAAATGAAGAAGCAAAAATTTGCGTAATCGGTGTTGGCGGCGGCGGAGGCAATGCCGTTAACAACATGATTAACAAGGGTATTACGGGCGTAGAGTTTTACGCCATTAACACGGATTCGCAGGCGTTAGACAATAATCTAGCTCCTTACAAGATCCAAGCAGGTAGAGGACTTACAAAAGGACTTGGAGCCGGTGCGCGTCCGAGTATTGGAGCGGAAGCCGTAGAAGAAAGCCGTAAGGAAATTGAAAGCGCCCTTCGGGGATTTGATATGGTCTTTATTACCGCGGGAATGGGCGGTGGTACCGGTACGGGAGGGGCCCCAATAGTGGCCGCAATCGCCAAAGACCTAGGTATTTTGTCTGTAGCCATCGTGACCAGACCTTTTGAATGCGAAGGCCCCAAAAGGTCGAAATTCGCTGGTGCAGGCGTAGATCTACTCAAAAAGAACGTAGATACGCTCATCATCATTCCGAACGAACGCTTATTGGACATTGCGGATGCTGACACGTCTATGTTGGAAGCATTCGAAACGGCGGATGACGTCCTGTACAATGCAACGAGGGGAATTTCGGACCTCATTACCGTTCACGGTCTTATAAATCTAGACTTCGCAGATGTGAAAACCACCATGAGTAATGGGGGCACGGCCATGATGGGGGCCGCAACGGCCAGCGGGGAGAATAGAGCCGAAAGAGCGGCCAAAGAAGCCCTTTCAAGTCCTTTACTTGATGGTTTATCTATTAAAGGCGCCCGAAACGTGCTTGTAAATATTACGGCTGGCAGATCTCTTGGAATCCGCGAAGCCACGGCGGCCACTCGCATTATTCAGCAGGAAGCGGGTGATGAGGTCGAAATTATTTTCGGTACCGTGATTGACGATAAGATGGGCGAGGATTTGAGAATTACTGTTATCGCGACCGGTTTTGAAAAAAGTATCGTTCCTGAGCAGAGAATTCCGGGCAAGCGGGTGGAACTCAGTCCACGCGGTGGCCTCGAATTTCCAAGCGTTAGCTATAAGGGTGAAGGCAGCCTCCGAGACCTTGATAAACCTGCTTTTGAACGCAGGGGTGCCCAACTGACGGTTGAACCCGTTGGGGGAGACGGTGGAGCCATCACCGGTTCGACTCGTGTACGTCTTTTGAACAAGGAAGATATTCAGCCGGTAGACGGCAACGCGTCTGTTGACAAAGAGATACCTGCATTCCTTCGAAAAATGATGGATTAAGGGGTTTCCGTTCTGTTTTGAGTTGCTAGTCCGACCTTCCCGAATTGAGTCCTCCAGTCTCAATTCAGGCCGTGAGCGCGGCCAGTAAATTCCTAACGAGCGTAGGCTGTACGTGAGATAGGGATTGGTAGGGTAGGTATGAAAGAGGCGCGGTCCCCAAAGGGGGCCGCGCCTCTCCTTTTTTAATTGAAATCGTTCTCCGGAGTGGCTCGCGCGCCCTATTTTGTCCCCATGAAAATTGCTTTCCGATTCATAGCTCTAATCGCACTAGCGCTGATCTCGCTCGGCCCTGTTTGGGGACGGCAAATTGTGGATCCTCAAGGTCAGGCGGAGGACTCCTTACGTCAGGCTCGGGAAGAACTCGTCCAAATAACGGCTCCTTCCCTTCTGGAATTGGGCAAGGGAATCACGCCCGGGAAAGGCGTTGCCTGGGAAATTCCTGGGGACTATCAGGAAGCGGCCCAAGATCTGCTTGAAATGAAGTTGATGGGAGTCAATATGATCCGAACCGGCAACCTGTTCGATGCCGGACTCCTTTCAATGGCCGATTCCCTTGGAATCGTGTTTTATCGCGAACTACCCTTTTTTGGGTTGAATGCGAAGTCGTTGGCCGACTCGCTTTCGGTTGCGGATTCTTTGGTCAACCTCTTGTTAGAGGCTGGTAAGGGCCACCGATCGGCAGGTCCAATAGGCCTCGCTCGTAATTCGGATACTAGTTCGGCAGGGGCGTGCGAGGGTCTAAAAAGAGTACGCGACAAAATTCGCGCAGCCGGGGGGCAAGCGTATTATGTTACCTCATTTATCGAAACCGATGCCTGCTCGTCGAACGTGGATTTCGTTTTGCTGGACGCTCTAGACATCGAGCAACCACACACCTTATTGGAGCGCTGGCGGTCTTCGCACGAAACCCCAGCTGGATTTGCCCGGATAGGCACCAGCGTGATAGCGGGCCGGGAAGCGGGTACGCTAATTGAAGGAAGCCCTCAATTCCAGGCGAGGTTTCTGGAGAATGTTTTTGCGGGATTAAAGGATACGGGCGTGCCTTTGGTGTTCGTGCACCGTTGGAAAGACGAAATTTTCAGCCAACAACAGATTCCAGATCCCTACGGTCGAAATTATGGTCTCTATAATCGAGCGAAAGATCCTCGCCCTGCCCTGTACGTCATGCGAGGTGTGTACTTAGGGGTGCAAGAGACGTTTGTTTTTGAGCGGGGGAACCCGCCGTTACGACCTCTGCACTGGTTTGCCTTGGTAGGTTGGCTTTTACTGTCCATGATGGCAGTCATCTACACAGGTTCGCCTCGATTTAGATCTACCATTCCGAGGTATTTCTTCGCGCATGGATTTTATAGAAATGCAGTTCGGGAGGCGAGAGAAGTTTTGCCTATCACCTCGACAGCCATTTTGACCATAACAGGACTGTCTATCGGGCTAATAGCCACGCACGTTATTACCTCCGTCCGGGATACCAAACTCGTTTTGCACATGTTTGCGATGATGGACTCTACCATGCGTTCCTCATTGACCCTTGTGCTCGACGCCCCGTTCGTTCTGGCCATTTTGATGGGAAGTGGTGCTCTCATTTCCATGGCCTTATGGATGGGACTATGGATTATGGCCTCGGGCAGGCGCAGTCCACTGTATCCGAGTCAGGCGCTCATGCTAGCTGTCTGGCCACGGTGGCAAGTATTATTTATTCTACCCATCGCCATGACCTTTGAGTCCGTCGGAAACGTTCCCCTGTGGGCCGTTATGCTCTTGGGTGGGACTTGGATTGGATGCGCGTATTGGGCAACGATTCGTACGGCCTTCGATCTGTATAAAGTAGCTCGGATCGGTCCTGGAGTGGCCCTACTCATTTGGGTATTCAACCCTTTGATCCTAGGCTCCTTGATATTCACCGGTTGGGCACTGTTTCACCTGGATCAGATAACCTTTTTATGGCATCTAGCCATCAGAACCTAGTTTTGCTCCCCAATCGATTCCATGATTTCAGACGGAACATCGAAGCCATCGCCAATTACCGGGCCTCCTTTTACTTCTCTCTCCTCCACCAAAGCCTCCCAGATGCGATCGGACAAGTCAAAAAATGGCTGTTTGTGACGCATCCAGCCAAAATGGAGGGCGTAAGGAGTTACCCACATATAGTCGCCACGACCCGGAAGCTTTGAAAGGACTTCTACCAAAAATTTACGCAACGTAGCATTTGGGAGTCCTCTCAGGCCATGAATAAACGCATCGGTATAATAGAGACAACGAACGTCCATAAAATCGGTGTCGTGCTCTACATAACCCTCTATATAGTCCATTTGAGGGCTGTCTTGCCCTTGAAACCAGTGAATGATTGGAAGATCTGAAGAGCTCATGGCCATGGCGATGCTCCATTCGCAGCTTTCTTCACTACGTCCTTCGTCCAATCGGCTCCGGAAATGGGTTTCTGACCGCCTGGACAAGAACTCTCTAGCTTTGGCCGTTACGTGGCTGGTCGTGTCATTATCCGAAGCATAAATGACACCGGCTTGAATCCGCGGTAGATAGGTCAGGTCGAAGCGCTTCATTGTCCGACGCCTGCGATCGAGCAAACGATCGAGAATAATCCCAAGTCCTTTTGGTCCGCCAAACCAAGCATCGGCCTTTTCAAGACCGGTTGCGGTAAACGGGTAGGCTTGAAGCTTCCTCCACATAGGATCGGGATTTCGACACCACACAATGTCTGAGTCCACGAATAAGCATTTTTCAAATGGCTTGAAGGAGGACAGATGATGTTTGAAGCCCACAATCGACCGATTGGCTGGCGGCAGGACTTCAAGCACCTCAAATAAACGATCCAGCCCTGTTTCTTTTAATCGCGCTATCTGACTTTCATCTGCGTACAAGGCAACGGGCCGCTTCAAATCGTGGCGACGTAACGTGTGCACCGACGCGACTGCGTGCCGGAGATAGCGTTCACTTCCGTACGTGTGTAGAACGTATCCTTCCAAGGTATCCAAGATCAATCACAGGGTTTTTAACCCCCTGCAAACGCAACCTCGAATTGATTGTTCTTACTTGGTCAGGAATTGACGTTAGGATCTGGTTTTCGCTAAACGCTTGTTTAAGCTGGTCATTAGGGCATCAAATCCCCTTTTTCGAATCACAGACTGAAAGCTCCTGCTGTACCCCTCGACCGTGCTAACCTTATCAATGATAATATCTTTGGCCCGCCACGTCGATCCCTTTAACAGGAAATCATATTCTACAATGGTAGGCACGTTTTTATACGTGGTGGTCGTGGTGACCAAGGCCGTTGATTTCTTGGCAACAATGGCGTCATATCGGATGGAAGCCCGATAAATTTCCACATCGGCCAAGGATTGCTCCCGAACGATTTCGCTAAAAACCCGAATAAATTCCGTTTTTTGAACGGTGGTCAACGGCCCCCAATACGTTCCCAGAGCAGCTTCTCCCATGGAATCAAAATCAATCAGGCCGTTCACCAGATTCCGAAGTTGATCTTTTTTGGCAGCGGGTACTTCGCCACTTGCGCCTAGCAGCTTCTTAAGGTCTTTATCCCGTTGCTCAAGCATGGCGCGAATGTCCGCTTCAGCCTTCTGGGCTGTTGCAACAAGTGGAGTTAAGCTTGCCAGCAGTATGACTGCTGTAAGCGTCAATTGGCGTAACCGACTGTATAGATTCTGATACAACATAGCTTCGAGTAACACGAATTAAGCCCAAATAGGCTGTTTTCAATTAGTTTTACTACCTATAGTCCAACTAACGTGCCGGCCTCCAACGTTTGGAGTAAAACACCTGACTTACTGAGTAATTTAATAATGGCCACATTGTATTTATAAACGGCCTCCTGCCGGGCGGCTCGCAGAGAAAGATTCTCTTTTACGGCTTTAACCAGATTTTCAGTATCTCCGACTTCTAAGTCAAAATTGACTTCCTCGAGTCGCAACCAATCTTTGCTGATTTGGAGGCCTTGCTCTCGGGCTTCCATGGCAGACCGGGCGACGATTACATTTCGAAAGGCTTCTTCCACTTCAAAGAGGACTAATTGTCTGGCCGCATCGGCTTGAAAGTTGACTTCGTCCGATTCTGCTTTGGCCTGAGCGATTTTAGCACGCGTTTGCCCAAAATTTAGGTTTTGCCTAAAACCAAAGCCAGCCTCCAGCTTTCGTGACAATAACTGATCACTCACATACGGATTGGGTTGCCGCTCACGGCCGGGCGCGTACGACCATCGCCCAGTAATACCCAAAAACAGCTTTGGATACAAATTGGACCTAGCGACGTCTACCAAAGCCGCTCTGGCGTCAATTCCAGCAGATACGCGGGCCAATTCGGGCCGAAATGCGAGTGCTTTCGCCTGAAAAGACTCGAGCGATTCCAAAGCGATATCCACTGGATCCAATACCTTGGATTCCAGGCCTACCGTCTGGCCATCTGGAAGAAACATCATTCTGGATAGCGCTGAACGGGCGGTTTTACGGCTTTCTTCCACTTCCACGACACGCTGCAAAAATTCCTGCTCTGTAATCTTGACTTGGAACAGATCGGCGTCGTCGACTCCTGCATCGCCCTCGTCAATCATTCGGTTGATCTCCTTGAGGGCTCGCTGGACAATGTCTCCGGCTTCAGTCGTCAAACTGGCCAGTGCTTCGGCGTATTTTAACCCGAAATACAACCCTGCGGCTCTTTCGGCCACCTGGCTTGTCGTTTCATTCGCAGCCGCTTCTTCGACTTTTACACCCGCTTCTGCAGCATCTATTGACCTCCCAATTTCTCCCCACGTCAGTAGCGGTTGAATAGCCGAAAATTCGATCCGGTTGAACATGGACACGTTTTCCCAGTCGTTTCGGACATCCGGATCAAGGTAAAGTTTAGAGCCTTCCGTGTTGTTGGGGTTGCTCAGTCCGGGGGCGGTCGAGTGCGCCGATGTGGCCGTAAAATCCGTTAAAAAACGTGAAGCCCGGGCAAGACTAAATCGCGCTTCTGCAAAGTCCGTTTTTGCATTTTTGGCCCTTATTTCAGGACTAATCTGCACCGACTGGGTCATGACCGTCGAAAGGGACACCTTGAGAGTGTCCTGAGCCCGCGCGGATAACGGACCGATTAGCAACGCACTAAGTAAGAAGTAAGTAAATTTCGCCATAAAAACGGTAGGGTTAGGGAAGGGTTGCATGGCGGGGAGGCGGACAGGAACGGTAGCTGGTACTAAGAAGTAATGGACGCTCAGTCATTCTGATTGGTAACATTAATACAGACAGGTAACGGGGTTGTTCGTTACCACCCCATTCGATGGCCGTAACACAGTGTATTTGTTCGCAAGTGACTTTCGAATTGCTGAAAAAAACAGCGATCGATAAGAGTATTACCTCGGTCGAAGATCTTCAGAAAGCCCGCCCCTTTGGTTTATCCTGCAGATTGTGCATCCCGTATGTCCGTCAAATGCTCAAAGATGGTCGAACCACGTTCGATGCATCCATTATCGAGTAAGCAGGACGATATCGGTTTCAATCTCATTACCAACAAAGAAATCGGCGTTGCTGTGTTTCCAATTCATTCCGAAGTCGGTTCGATCTAATGTCGTGATCACTCGAAACGAGGTCCATGATTGCTCCCCCTCGGTAAACGTACGGACGTTCAGAGGAATCGTGATTTCGCGTGCGATCCCATGCATTACGATCGTGCCATCAACCAAATAGTCGTCTCCGTTTTTGCGGATGTTGGAACTCGCAAAAGTGATGGTTGGATACAGAGCCACGTCGAAAAACGCGTCGGATTTCAGATGATTATTTCGAGCTTCAATTCCCGTATCAATGGATTCAACGTTGATTTTCAGCTGTACAGACGAGGCTTCCAAGTCTTCAGCCTTCCAAATAAGGTCTGCGGAGAAGTCGGTAAATTTTCCAGTTACTTTCGAAAGCCCCATAACAATCGGGACATTAAAGCCAAGGGTGGAATGATTTCGATCGAATCGAACCAACTCAGGGTTGGGGTCGGCCGAATTTTGAGCAAACGCAGGGAGAACTAAAAGAGGTAGGAGGAAAGAAAGTAAAAGGCGTCTCATAGGTCAGCAATAGAGTCAATAAGGGAATGACCTTCTTAACGGCCATCCTACACTAGAGGTTCACTTCTTCCGGAAAATCGATTTCCGTGTTCATTTGAATACGTTAGGTTTCGTACTTTGGACAACAAGGCACATGAAGCCTTTAGGGTTAAAAACCGCGTCGAGGCCGTCTGATTCTTTTAGAAAACGATAGTCCCTCGGAGACACCACCATGATTCAGACTGTTCGGCCCCACGCTCTACGGCTTTTAAGCATTCTATTAGCGATGTGCGGCCTTGGAATTTTCCCCTCAGCGGTCGTATGGGGACAAGATTTCCCCATAACAGCGCACCCAAGTGCGCGCCAAGTTTCTTCGAAACAGGTGGGCGTCAAGGCCCCATCCCACCTAGCCGATCGTTTTGACGTTTCTTATTACCACCTGACGTTAAACCTCAATGGGCTGCGTAATCCCATTTTATTAGGTCGAAACCGAATTGTTGGGACAGCCCTCGCAGATACCGATTCTCTTCAATTCGACCTATCGACCAACCTCGCACTCGACTTTGTTAGTTTGACATCTGGGCAGGTTTTGGCCGCATCCCACCAAAACGATAAAATAACGGTGGTGTTAAAGACCAAATTGTTACGAGGAACGACGCTGGAATTGGATATTGTTTACCATGGAAACCCTATTTCAACCGGTTTTGGGGCCTTTACCAGTATTCAAAATGTGCCCGGAAAGCCAAACACTATATGGACGTTGTCTGAGCCATACGGGTCTAAGGAATGGTGGCCGGCCGACGATCAGTTGGCAGATAAGGCTGATTCCGTTCGGATAACGGTTCGAGTCCCGTCCCCGATGACGGTCGCTTCCAATGGGGTGCTTCTCAGTAAGACTCTCCACATGGACGGATCGGCTACGTTCGATTGGATCCATCGATATCCCATTTCCACCTATCTAGTTTCCCTTGCAATTGGAGAATACGACGAGTATAAACAGACGTACACTCGCTCGTCTGCGTTGGAAACACTCTATGGCCCAGGTGCCTTCCCCATCCAACATTTTGTGTACAAGGGTGCCGATGCTTTTCAAGGGATTAGCCCGAGCAGTGGTTGGAGACTTGCGCTTGAAATGATGTCTGTTTTTGAAGACTGGCTGGGACCCTATCCCTTTGCCAAAGAAAAGTACGGACATGCCCACGTCACCTTTAAAGGCGGGATGGAGCATCAAACCCTCAGCTCGATGGGCAACATTGGAGCCGAACTAATCGCGCACGAGTTGGCTCATCAATGGTTTGGCGACAAATTGACCCCCAAGTCGTGGTCCGACCTGTGGCTCAACGAGGGTTTTGCCACCATGAGCGAGTTTTTGGTCTATGATACCGACGCTAAATATGCCAACCTTCAGAGGGTTTTGGGCAATATTTACTACCAAAGGGCTCTTTTGGAACGCGGGACATTGGTTCAACAGGACACGACCGAGGTTGCTGAACTGTTCGATTTCAACGGTGTCTATGCCAAGGGATATATGGTGCTTCGGATGATTCGAGGCATTGTTGGGGATGACGTATTCAAGCAAATATTAAGAACCTATACCGCTACCCCTGCTTTCGCCTACGGATCGGTAACCACTTCCGACTTTCAACACGTGGTCGAACAGGTATCTGGACGGTCGTTTCAAACGTTTTTTGATCAGTGGGTGTACGTTGGTACAGGATACCCCACGTACGATGTGAATTGGACTAATGTGGGCACGGCCACCAATCCCCAGGTTCGCATCACGCTGAGTCAAATTCAGGCTGCAGACGAGTCCACCGTTCCGGTATTCGAAATGCCCGTTTGGCTCGAAATAACGACGGCTAACAAGACGTATCGTGTCCAGGTGGAAAACATCCAGGATGTCCAAATCTACACGATAGACGTACCAGAAGAGGCGTTATCCGTTAGAGTCGATCCCGATCGATGGATATTAAGGGGCGAATCGCCAGTGAAAGTGTCCGTTGATGACGGCTCCAATCTAGGGGCCCCGTTCAATGTCTCTGTGTACCCCAACCCTTCGGCGGGTGCGATCAACGTTCACATAGAATCGACCCAATCGGAAACCCCGATACAGTTGACGGTCTTCGACTTGTTGGGCAGGGTGGTAAGGTCACAATCCATCCAGCGGATAGGGGATGGCGAGACCGATGTTGCCGTGGATGGTTCGGGCCTTCCAGCCGGAATCTACCACATACGCGTTGCTCAGGGCTCAACGGCTCGACTCCAGTCCTTCGTAATTACTCGCTAGCACTCCATTCCAAAATGCCTTCTTTTTCAATCCGTCCAGCCGTCCCTGACGACGCCCCAGACTTAGTTCGCCTGATTAACGGCTTGGCCGATTATGAACGACTCCGAAATGCCTCGCGCCCTGACGAAAATGCTCTCCGACAGCAATTGGCCCCACATGCGTCCCCTAAAATTGAGGCATTAGTCGCCTTTGACGACGCATCGAGTAGGTGCGTTGGTTTTGCCTTGTTCTTTCACAACTATTCCACGTTTTTAACAAACTTCGGCCTCTTTCTAGAAGATTTGTTCGTTGAAGAGGAATGTAGAGGACGCGGAATTGGCTTCGCGCTCTTCAAACAACTGGCCCAAATAGCAGAAGAAAGGGGGTGTATGAGATTGGACTGGAATGTTTTGGACTGGAATGAACCAGCCATTTCGTTTTACAAACAACTTGGGGCCGCTCCACTTTCGGATTGGACCACCATGCGTCTCGACCGGTCCGCCATCACGTTGCTGTCCAACCGCTAGTTGGGGACGTACTGTCCGGTGCAGTCGATGTGCTCGTTAGCCGATGGACGCCGAGTGGGCGAATCGCTTACGGGTAGTGGAGGATCGCAATCTTTAGGAACGTAGTGGGTATGACTACCATGGGGCACTTCGTTGAACGTTTGATCGTCGAAGACTCCAAAAGAATCAATCAATACCATGGTTAAAAAGATGCTCATGGCCAAAAGTATGTAAAATCGTGCTTTTTTCTTCATTGATTTGGCCAGAGGGCGTTCGGGTTGGCATTAAAAACCAGGTGATCTTCCGCAACAGGGTACTTTTGAAAAACGGATACTCTTCGAAAAGGCATCCCCTTATAATACTTCATCCAAAACTAATTGGATTCTGATCCATTTACCAATCGAGTGTATTTTCAGCCAATTGAATTGAAAGGAGCATTCCCGTCGTCTAACTTTTTCTGAGCCCCGAAGCCATCACGGCTGGTTGTATTTTTTATTGTCCGATGACACTCACCAAGCCATTTTTCTCCAAAAAGCTTACCGTTCTGGGTATCGTACTCGTACTACAATGTTCGACGACGGTACCTACGGCGTTTGCTGGGCGGTTTCAGGTGGTGACCATTTCAGGGCTGGCCGAGGGGGCAACGCATGCGAGCGCAACGGATCCCTCCTTATACGGCCGTATTCTCGACGCGGAATCAAGAATCGGCTTACCCGGGGCCACCGTAGCCATTATTCGCAACGGCGAGATAGTCTTTGGTAGTATTACAAATGCGAGCGGCCGGTATTCGTTTGAGCACATTGAAAAGGGCACATACGTCGTACAGACGTCGTTTCTTGGCTACGAATCCAGATCGGACACGCTTCAACTACCTCAGCAAGAGCCATACGATGTGCTGCTGCAGCCCACACGTACTTTTTTGGAGGAGGTGCTCGTTGAGACCCAACGTCAAGACCTCAACAAGTTTGTAGCGGGTCTTGAGACGGTTCGCCCGGAAGATCTCACGCGGGTACCCATGCCCGACGTGTCCTACGATCTTGCGGGATATTTATTGACGTTGCCGGGCGTGGTTTCAACCGGAGATCGAGGTGGCCAATTGTTTATTCGGGGCGGGACACCGACACAAAACCTGGTTTTGGTTGACGGCATGAGGATTTTTCAGCCGTTTCACATCGTCGGATTTTACAGTGCCTTTCCAGCCGACATTATATCCTATGCCGATGTCTATGCAGGCGGTTTCGGTGCGCGTTACGGTGGCAGAATCTCGTCGGTTATTGACATCAAGACGGTGAATGGGAGCAAGGAAAAGCTAACCTATTCTGCCTCGATTGCACCGTTTTTAAGCGGATTTAATGTTTCTATTCCCGTTCGCCCAGGCGATACGTCGCTCATTCTTTCGGCCCGAGAGTCCGTTATAGACCGGATAAGCCCTCAACTTCTAGGGCAGGAGCTGCCGTTTAGATTTGGAGATCGTTACGCCAAACTCCATTCGTATTTAAATCAAACCAGCAGTTTAACGATTACGGCGCTTACCACCTCGGACGAAGGCAACCTCGGAACGAGTTCCGACCCGTCGGATCCCACTTTTCGTAAGTCGACATGGAAAAACCGGGCGTTTGGAGGGAAATACACGTATATCCCTCCAGAAAACGCGGTAATGACGGAGTTGGCGGTGTACTATTCCAGCCTGGAAAGCAGATATCGTCCGACCCGCGACGAGTTAAGGACGTCGGACGTTTCGGATTTGAACATGAGTATTGGTTTCGTCTATCTCCTGGGACCCAGCCAAGTAAACTTCGGAATCTTCGGCAACACCAACTTTTTTGAGTACAAACTGGGATCGCTGGGGACGGAAGGCAATTCTGGGGTGACCAGCGTCGGCTCCTATTTTGAGAGCCAATTTAACCTGGGAAAGAAATTTCGATTGGAACCGGGAGTCCGATTGGAAATATTTTCGCGAGGGCTAAAAAATACCATTGCGCCGCGTGGAAGGATCACCTATTTGCCCAACGGATCGGGTAGTCACCACCAATTCAGTTTGGCAGGAGGGGTTTATCATCAACAAATAGTGGGCCTAAACAACGAGCAAGACGTTTCTGATGTTTTTACCGTCTGGTCTGCTTCCCCTAACAATACCCCGGTTCCAAAGGCGGTACATCTGATCGGTGGGTGGAAAGGTCGACCCAGACCGTGGCTTGAGCTCACCTTTGAGGCGTACCGGAAAAACTTGTCTGACATATCTTTCCCTGTCTTCGGGAATGCGGTAAATAAGGTAGCCGAATTTTCAAAAGTGGACGGCTACGCCCAGGGAATCGACACGAAAGTTGAGGTCACGAGCCAAGACTTTTTCTTTTCGGTGTCCTATAGCAAGTCAAAGGTGGAATATCACCGAGATGCCCAACGTGCGAGCGGCGTATTTCGCCCCAATTTTGGTCAGGCAACTCTTTTGGATGAAAACACCTTCAATCCCCCGCATGACCGACGGGACCAATTGAAAGCGATGGCGCAATACAGAATGGGCTCCAACAAGGTTAGCGTGAGGTGGCAATTTGGATCGGGATTACCTTTTACTCAGGTAAATGGATACTATGCCGACTTGAAGGACTCCATTGATCCCAGAAACACGGATTTTGCAACGAGCGTTGGGCATACGTTTGTCTCTCGAGCCGAGCTATACGATTCCCGGCTCCCCACGTATCACCGCTTAGATATTACTATTGAGCGTTCCTTTGCGCTCCCAGGAGCCGAATTAACGGCGATGGCTGGAGTCATCAATGTCTACGACCGCAATAACATCTTTGAGTACAACATTTTTACGGGGAGCCGGATCGATCAACTCCCCATTATCCCTTCCGTAGGGATACGAGTCGATGTCCGATGAAAATTCTCTATCGTACCATAGGACCCTTGGTGTGTGCTGCCGCTGCGTTGATAACGCTGCTTGGTTGCGAGAATGCTATTGACCCAATTGCCGATGAAGGACAAGACATTTACGCCATTTATGGATATCTGGATATGCGTACATCGCTGCAAAAGGTTCGAGTCGATTTGCTTCGCCCCACGATTCTATCGGATCCACTATCTTTGGAAGGTGTGCAGGTTACTACCATCGACCGAAACGACGGCACCTTCGAAGTTTGGAGAGATTCTTCGGTCGTACTCGATGATGGATCTCAAGGCCATTTGTTTGTGGCCGAGTTCCGCCCCACGCTTGGCCACGTGTATTCTCTTCTTGTCAGTCGCCATGGGGCTCCGGGCGCCGAAGCCGTTTCCGAGCTTCCGCTTCGGCCCGAAGTAATCGTGGATAGCCCGGTCGGGGACTCCCTGAATGTATCCCAACACTTCACGTTATTAGGCGTGACACAGAAACCTACCGCTGTATATGTACGCTATGAAGTAGGTCCTCCCGATGACTCCGGGGTGCAAGTAATCCGCGTTGCCTATGGAGATCCGGGTTCGGCGACGGCACGCGGCTGGGAGTTTGATATTGACCTCAGTACGGATCGGTATATCATCATGAACGGGCTGGATCTCAATATCAATACAAAAGGCGTAACGGTACGAAGGGTCTCCATGGAAATGACCTTGTTTAGCAAGGAGTGGACCAGTAAAGAGATCGACGGAAATTTGGACCGCGCACACGGTTTTTTTGCCTCTGTAGGGGTATTTGAATTCGCTTGGCTGCTCGATTCGGACACCCTTAATAAATTGGGATTGCTCAATGGGCAGGTCCCGAACTGAAAAAGAGTATGTATTTTGCCCTAAAACAGTTTTAATACCTCGGTATTAGTCCGTAAACTACCTTGATATAATGAAATTAGACTCTTGAATCATTTGTCATCTATTTCTCGTCTGGTAAAGTCACTTTTGATTTTGCCTGTGCTGCTGATTGTTGTCGCATCCGCCAGCGCTCAAACGGCTACCGTTCGTGGATTTATTACCGATGCGTCTGACGGGCAACCCTTACCCGGCGTCAATGTGATATTGACGGATGCTAACGGAGGTTTATCGGGTGCTGCCACGGACACCGATGGATTTTATGGTATTTCTAGGATTGAACCCGGAAAGTACCAGATGAAAGCGTCCTTTGTCGGATTCAAGGATTTTGAAAGGGATATAACCTTAGTTGGCTCGGAGATTCAGACCATCAACATTGAGATGGAAATCGAAG
>CALEEY010000125.1 GCA_937877085.1 uncultured Bacteroidota bacterium | reverse complement strand
ACCTAGATGGCGACGAAAACATGGACCTTATTGGCAGTGGAACCGCGTTTTCACATTCTCAATACAATGCAGGAAAAGATCCAAACTGGGTGAATATCGTTGAATTCACTGGTGGTAGCCCAGAAGATCCTGCATCCTACTCTCCGATTACTCAAGTCTTCTTTCCAAACGATCGTACCGATGCATTCAACTTGGTAACAAGAGACTCTGCAGGGGTAATCACCCAATACAGAACCCAAGCTGCCAACGGCCCTCAGTTTGCTTCCAAGTTTGCGTTTTTAGGTGACGTGGATAAAGATGGTCACAACGAAGTTGCTCTCGGATTCCAGGGACAAAGCGATTCTCTACTAACGTTTACAGAGCGATTCAACCCAGCAGATAGCACGTACGTTGTAGATCTATCTACTCGGAAAGCGGTGGTAAATTCACAGCGCGTGTTCATGCGCGTTTTGTCTGCTGGCGCTACGGGAATCGGTATTGCCGATGAACGCGTGGTTATTCCAACGGACTATGTCCTTGAGCAGAACTATCCAAACCCGTTCAATCCAACTACGAGCATTCGCTTTGAACTTCCTATTGACAAAGCGATCTCTGTTACGGTTTACGATGTTTCTGGGCGTGTTGTGAAGACCTTGGTGAACAACCAAGTGTATTCGCAAGGCGCACATGAAGTGCAATGGGATGGTACAACGGATGCAGGCGCTTCGGCAGCTAGCGGCACGTACCTTTACACGCTCAAGTTTGGCAACTTTGCCCAAACGAAGACGATGGTATTGTTGAAGTAGTCAGGCCTACTTCTTTTCGCGGGGGGGCCCAATCGGGCCCCCCCTTTTTTTTCGGTTCGAATATCGAACTGTCTGTTTCAGAGATAGAAAACCCGTTTTTCTATGTCCAAACGCGCCAATTATGCGTAGACAAAGCTTTTTCTTTCTACTGTTCATGTTTATCGGGACCCATTTCGCTTTTGCTCAAGGCAAAATTGCGGGCCGCGTTACCGACACGGGCTCTGGCGATCCCTTAATCGGGGTCAATGTTGTCCTCGACGGCACCACGCAGGGTACAACGACAGATTTGGACGGCAATTACATCATTTTGAATGTCCGGCCGGGTGAGTATTCGCTCAAGTTCTCTTACATAGGCTTCTCCACCCAGGTCATTGCTGGTATTAAGGTGTCGACGGGACAAACAACCCGATACGACCTGAAGATGAGAGAAGAAATAATCGAGGGTGAGGAAATCATTATTCAGGCAGAACGTCCTCTGGTCCAGAAAGACCTAACTTCGTCAAGCAAAACGGTCAGTGCAGCTGAAATTGAAGCGCTTCCCGTGGAAGGCTTTTTTGGCATTTTAGTAACCCAGGCTGGCGTGAATCAGGGTCCTGGGGGCGAAATTCACATCCGTGGAGGCCGCAGCAACGAAATTTCCTACCTCGTCGACGGCATGTCCGTTGGAAATCCATTTGAAACCAATGGATTGGCTACATCCGTTGCAGCCGACGCCATTCAGGAGATGACGGTTATTTCGGGCGCGTTTAACGCGGAATATGGCAAAGCCATGTCCGGAATCGTCAATTTGGTGACAAAAGAGGGTAACGACAAAATGGAAGGATCCGTCAGTTTCTACGGCGGCGATAACGTTACCCAACACAGCGACATTTTCGGCGAGCCTACTAGTACCAGTAATTTGGGTTTGAATGTTTTTACTGGTGAAGGCACATTGTCTGGCCCGCTGCCTTTTTACAAAAAGGTCCGCTTTTTCGTTTCCGGCCGCTTTGATCGGAATGAAGGAACGATATACGGAAAAGACCTCCACCTCCCTTCTGACTCGGCTAACTTCAACGGAGACAGGAGTTTACAGGAAACCATTCAACAGTACATTCCCGGTTATGACGGCCCTCTATGGTATTATGAGCTTCATGGCAAGCCTTGGTATGAATTTGCCGAAGGAGATCCCCTCCCCGGCAAAAACGTCGCACTAAATCCTCGCGAAGGTGGCAATTTGATTGCCAAATTGAGTACCAGGCCGTTCTCTGGTGCTAAGTTGGAATACTCCTTTTTGATGGACACCGGGAAAAGCAAGGCTTTCAGTTTTCTTTATAAGTACAATCCATCGGGCACATCTACTTTCCGAGACATCTCTATCAACAACAGCCTTCATTGGACACATACGTTAAACGATCGGTCTTTTTATACCGTCAGGGCTTCGTATGCCACCAGCGACGCCAAGTCGTATTTGTATAAAAATCCGCTAGATCCGCGGTACGTGTCTACAGGAAACATCGTTGGCTTTCCAGGCAATCAATTTGTGATGGGCGGAAATCAGAAAGGTCACGTCTATGAAGCTTCAACCTCATTTAGGATAAAGGCTGATCTAACCACGCAAATAGGCATTATCCATGAGACCAAAGCTGGAGCAGAATTAAACCTTCACTCCTTGGATCGTGAGAATTTCGAGATTCTATATGATGGGGATAACTTCCCCGTACCTACTGTTCCAGACGTTACGACTCCTACGCACGACAAATATGTAGGACAAAAAGTCATGGAATTCAGCCTCTATGCACAGGACAAGCTGGAGTTCGAGAATTTCATCATTAACGCAGGCCTTCGATTCGAGCGTTTTGACCCCAACGGGACCTATTTCCCAAACTTGTTGGCCCCACCGGTTCATGATGGCGACTACACTTCCCTTTCCCAGAAGGCTGACGCGACCATGCTCCTCATGCCTCGACTCGGAGTGTCGTTTCCAATCACCGAAACGGGGATTATCCACTTTTCCTATGGGCACTTTGCCCAGATGCCGAGGCTTAGAAATCTCTACCTAAATCCCGAATTTGAATTCGGTGTAGGTAGCAATCCAACGTTTGGTAATACCAATATGCGGCCTGAACGGACCGTTCAGTACGAAATTGGTCTGCAACAGGGCCTCACTTCCTCGCTTGCCATTGAAATTACTGGCTTCTTTAAGGACATTAGGGACTATTTGGCTCTTCAGACCATTCGTTTTAGTTCGATTGCCGGGGAAGACGTTTATAACATCTACCTAAATAGGGACTACGCCAACGTTAAAGGGGTCACCTTTTCTTTAACAAAACGCCGTGCACGAAACGGCATGTTGTCCGCAGGTATTGATTACACCTTCCAGATTGCTGAAGGCAATAACAATGAGACCAATGCATTCTTTTATAATCATTTGTCGGGAAGGGAAAACGAGTTGGAGTTGATTCCTTTGGGATTTGATCAACGTCACATCCTTTCAGGAACGGTAACTATTGCCAAACCTGGTAAATGGGGATTATCCATCATTTCGTCGTTCTCAACCGGTTATCCCTACACGCCGCTTCTTTTTGATCAGAAAATTGACCAACTACCCAACCAGGATCGTAAGCCTAGCTTGACCAAGTTGGACGCGCATCTGTACCGAGATATTAAAATGCCCGGTAAAGCTCATATGCGCTTGTTTGCCAAGATATTTAATGTTTTGGACCACCTGAATGAGACTTCCGTTTTCAGTGACACCGGCCGGGCTACCTATTCCCTTAATGGCCAGCGCGGAACCCATGCTTCTTGGGAACCGGCCTATGGTCTCCCAGGAATACAGAACTTAAACGAATTCAACACTCGCCCAGACTTTTACAGCTCACCTCGCGAAGTGAGAATAGGAGCTACCCTTTCTTTTTAAGAGCTAACCTGTCCGTCTAAATAGATGCTCCAAAAACACGCATATTTTATGTTCACTACGAGTAAAATGAAAACACTCGCTTCATTTTGTCTAGTCGCCCTCCTGGCGCTGCCCGCTTTTTCCCAGGAACGTGAGCGCGGTTGGGACTACCGGCAGCAAGGCAAATGGTTAGACTCCCAGTCAGCCAAAGGCGGCCGGTCGGCCGTTTCAGATTGTCTTGAAGATCAAACCAATCGACGCGAAGCCATCCTAAATGGTAACCGTATAACGAGTCAAATCCTGAATTTCGGGTCCATTTCTTCACCCGGAAATACGCTGACCGACATCGTTTGGAACGGTCTCGGCTATGGATATGAGTTTGGACCGTTTGTGGCGGCAGAAATCGTAGATGTGGGCCACAAGGACCCCAAAAGTGTGCTCAAACGAGACGATAATGACAATCTGGTTACCGATGCACAAGGCAACCCTATTTGGGTAATGCACATCGTTTCTGACGGTATTGTGTCTAATGGTGCGGAAATTTCTCCTGACCAATCCGAACGCTGGGGATGGCAACCGATTCCGTGCGCCGAGCCAGTTGGCGCGTTTGAAGGCATGGAAGTCGTAAGTAGGGACTCAGATCAGATCCCAACTTCCGATTCCCGAGATAGAGACCTAGACGGCCGTCCAGACTCTTGGCCTGCAACTTGGTACAACGATAACCTGAAGGAATATGTGTGGCCTGGAGCGCTCCAGCAAGGCTCGTCGAATGCAGACAAAGAAGCACTGTATTTCATGAATGACTACTCCAATAAGGAGTTTGCCTACTTCCCATTTAAAAATAGCACCACGAAAAAAGGATTGGGATTAGAAGTCGAGGTTCGTCTGTATCAATGGGCCAATCCGTTGGCTGAAGATGCCATTTTCTTAGTCTATAAGATTTCCAATAAGAGCGACACGGACCTCGAAAAGGTCACTTTTGGAATGTGGGGGGATCCTCACGTTGGGGGCCCTGGAGACTGGGCTGACGATTTGGCCTTCTTCGACCAACCACGAAATATGGTCTTTGCTTGGGATAACAACCAAATTGGAGACGTTCCCGGCCGCGTGCCTGGCTATTTTGGTTACAAATTTCTTGAAAGCCCAGGCCTAGGAAACGAGATTATTAATGGCGTTTTCTACCCCGGAGATGGTATTGACAACGACGACGATGGTCTTGTCGATGAATCTTGGACGGATGGCATTGACAATGACGATGACTGGGACCCGGAAACAGATGATACGGGAGTTGATGGAATCCCTGGCACAGGAGACCGTGGTGAAAACGACGGTAAGCCCACTGCTGGCGATCAATTTGACATCACCAAACCGGGTGAACCAAACTTTGAGTTCACAGACATAGATGAATCCGATATGATCGGGTTGACCTCATTTGCCTCCCCTCGTTTTTCAGGTTCAAACATCCGCGAAGATGAGCAGGTTTGGGGGTGGGTTAAGCCAGGTCGCTTTGATTCCGTGCCATCTGAGCCTGGAGACTATGTCTTTCTGTACGGATCTGGAAGCTTTCCTCTTCGCGCAGGAGAGACTAAACGCTTTTCGATTGCCCTGTTAGTGGGCGAGAACTTGTCAGACCTTCGCTTGAATGCCGAAACGGTTCAACAAATTTTTGACGTCGGATACCGTTTTGCAAGACCTCCGGATAAACCGAGAATCAGAGCCGTAGCCGGAGATAAAAAAGTTACTCTTTATTGGGACAATCGGGCCGAGCTGTCATTAGATCCGCTCTCTCGGAGCCTTGATTTTGAGGGATACGCTATTTATCGATCGACAGATCATGAATTCAGCGATCAACAAACGATTACGGATATCAACGGGTCCAAGTTTTTATTCCAACCACTGACAAACAAGCTTGGGGTCGAGGCTAAATTTGACCTAAATAACGGCTTACGAGGACCAAGTCCTATTGTCTTCCCTCAGCGAGGCGTATCGTTTGACCTTGGTGATGACACCGGGCTATTCCACACCTACGAAGATACCGATGTGGTAAACGGTCAAACGTATTACTATTCGGTTACTGCCTACGATCGTGGTTATGCTCCTGGACAAACAGGCGCATTTGTGTCCGGTATTCCTCCAAGTGAAACGGCAAAAACCATCACCTACAATCCGGTCGATGACAGCTATATTTTCGATACGAATTCCACGTCGGTTATTCCAAAACCGCGAACTGGAGGATATGTGGCACCATCCATCGCTGAGGCAGGAGGCATTCAGCATGAAACCGGCCACGCAACCGGCGATATTTCGATCAAAATCGTCGACGAATTGGCAGTGAAAGACGGTGGACAGTACAAACTAAGTTTTCAGGGCTCTCCCATCAGTTATTCTATTGAGGATTCGCAGATCATCACAAAAACGATCAAGGCCATAAATGGAAAGACCACCTCGTTGGGCCTTCAGAATATTAAAGCGGAAACTTTCGTTCTGAAATCAGCATCAGGGGCCGTTCTTGTTTCGCCCACCGATTACCAACTCAATGCTTCGATTGGAAATGTTTTAGTGCTCGGTGCAGGAATTGCAGACGGCGACTTACTAACGGCAACGTTTCAATATTTTCCCGTCTATCAGAGCAGATTGCTTTCAAATCAGGAGTCTAATCCTATTTTTGACGGCTTGCATGTGTTCGTGCAAAACGATGTCTTGGCGCTTGATGAAGAAGATACCGGTTGGTCTGCTGGCGGTAAATCGATCGAATTTGCCGTAGAAGTGGCTAAAGCAGGACCTCGTAGAATTCCACAGCCGAACGACTACGAGATCGTGTTTGACGATGCTAATATTTCTACAGGGGTTTCAAACAATCTGCCTCTCCCCTTTACGGTCACGAACCTTACGCAAGCCAATCAGCGGATTGACGTCTTTGTGACGGACCTCAATCGTGATGGGAAGTGGAACATCAATGAAGCCATTATTTTCTTGGATATAGTCGGAGGCGTTTTGACCGCCAGTTGGCAGGTAACCTTGGTGGACAATGGATCGGTACCTGGTACAGGCGACGTGTTTTATATCAAAACCAGTAAACCGTTTGCCTCTTCTGACACGTTCGGCTTCTCGACTCTTGCCGCTTCGACCGACTCGGAATTGGCAAAAACAGAGTTGCGAGATATCTACGTGGTTCCGAATCCGTATGTCGGGACGAACGAGCTGGAGCCTAGAAATCCAGTATCTCGCGCGGAGCGTGGGGACAGAAGGCTCTATTTCGCCAATGTGCCTCGAAAATGCACGATTCGCATTTACACGTTAGCTGGAGAACTCGTAGACACCATCTACCACGATTCTACGCTAGACGACGGAAAAGCGTTTTGGGATCTCCGAACGAAGGATAATATGAACATCGCTTATGGACTCTACATATTCCAAGTAGAATCTGAAGAAGGATCTTTCATCGGTAAATTCGCGGTGATTAAGTAATGTTAAACTCAAATCAATCCATGTGGACATTGCCACGAATCACGGCCATTTTGCTCTGTATTGCGATGTGGAGCCCGGTTCAAGCCCAGAGCCTTTCTGAAGGCGGCGCGACTAAGACTATTACAAAAGTAGGTACAACGGCTGCTCAGTTTATGAAGCTGGGAGTCGGAGCGCGCGCCATTAGTCTGGGGGGTACGTTTGTCGCTGAGGCCAACGACCTTTCAGCCCTTTACTGGAATCCTGCAGGTCTTAGCAACATTACAGGCGGAGCCGTTCAGTTCTCCCACACGCAGTATCTAGCCGATATTTCTTACAATTACGCTGCATTTGGCGTCAATGTGGGACAAATGGGGACCATCGCGGCAAGCTTGCTCTATCTGGACTCGGGAGATATGGAAGTGAGGACCACAGCTAATCCGGAGGGAACGGGCGAGTTATTCAAAAAACAAGACTTGGCGCTTCAACTAAGCTATGCTCGTGCTTTGACCGACCGTTTTTCAATCGGCACGACATTTAAGTTCATCAGAGAACAGATTTGGCACAGTTCGGCAACAGCCATGGCATTCGATGTGGGCGTTCTTTTTACAACCCCCTACAAAGATCTACGCCTAGGAGCATCGATGTCCAACTTTGGTCCCAAAATGCAGATGTCGGGACGAGACATCATATTTAGCACGGACCCTACGCCCAATCAAAGTGGCAACGTGGAAATCGTTAATTCCGAATTCTTGGTAGATAGCCACCCACTTCCGCTCATGTTTAGGGTTGGTCTAGCGTGGGACGCTGTATCGTCGTCTAATCACCGGATTGTTGTGATGACCGATGCCGCACACCCAAATGATAACAGTGAATATTTAAATATGGGGGTTGAGTACCAATTTAGAGATCTTTTTTCGCTTCGATCCGGATTTAGAAATGCTTTTGAAACAGATGGCGAGCAGGGGCTTACCATGGGAGCTGGAATAAATTTGCGCATCGATAAGTCGACAAAGGCCAGTTTTGATTACGCGTATGCGGACTTTGGAAGATTAGAACAAACACACTGGTACACGTTTAACCTGCAGTTTTAAGTTTTCAAAAGCGAAGATTGGTGTCTGAGGGTATGGGAGTAAGAGCAAAAGGAAAATTAATCATTGGTGGGCTGTTTCTCTTTTTCGTAGCGACTACGGCCCATGCGCAAATGCTAGCCGATGTGGTGGACTCGTTCACTGAGTTGGGTAAGGAAACGCGGATTGTAGCTGGTAAACGAGCCCAATTATTACATACCAGTGATCTAATTACGGCACCATTCTCTGGCGTCGTGGTCGAAATTGGCAGTTTGGATCCAAATCCGAAAGCTTTTTTTCGTTTTCTGAGTAACGGCATATGGTCGGAATGGAAGGATGCCTATATCAATCGGTCGGCTACCGGTGGCACCATCGTAGCTGGATACCGACAAGACGAACCTATTGACGCCTCCCAATTCGAATTCAAGATTGATGTTGAGTCGGAAAACGTGACCGTTATTCGAAACGCCGGTGTTTTTAACAACGACTTTGACCAAGACAGGCGTCCGGCAGAGGAATTCATACCTGTGTACGGTTCTCAATCGGGGTCCATTATTCCACCACGTTTAATTACGCGGGCCCAGTGGAACGCCAAACCGTTTATACGTGGGACCCCCTCTCCCCTAGCCAATGGCGCCTACCGATACATGACCATGCATCATGCGGCGGGGTATTCAGCGGAAACAGAAGCTCAGGGCAAAGCCCAGATGTTGGCCATGCAAGACCTCCACCAAAACGTACGTGGGTGGAGCGATATCGGATACCAATTTGCAATCGACAGAGGTGGCAGGCTGTATCAAGGAAGGCCTTTTATGGATAACAGTACGTCTCTTTCCCAAGTCCCTGTTTTAGCTATGGGAGCTCACGTTGGTGAAGCCAATACGGGAAACATTGGCGTGGTCATTATGGGCTGCTACCACCCGCCCGAAGGAGCAAATTGTCAGCAGGTAATAACTCCAGCCGCCTACGAGACGTATAAGACGCTTTTTGCCTTCTTAAGCGAACGCTACGGCATTGCTCCGACCTTGATTCGAGGACACAGAGACTTTAGCTCCACCTCCTGTCCAGGGGACAATAACTATGTTCTCTTGCCCCAGCTTCGCATCCAGGTTGCCAATTTACTAACCACAGGTAACGAGCCCTTGGGAGTTGGAACCATGACGGCCTCTGCCGATCCAAACGGGGAAATCGAACTCTCTTGGGACGTTTCCCAAGACTTTGGAATTGATTCGCTGTATGTCGAACGTATTACGAGTCTTGGCACCACAAAAATCGTTGCAGATGCCACTAGTTCACTTTCCTTCACGGATGCGGGGCTGCTTGGCGAATCTCACGTTACCTATTTACTCATTGCGAGCGGAGCCGACGGACGAAAGCAAGAATTAGCTCGCATCGAATTGAACATTGCAGACCCGTCTACCTACCTGCTCACGAGTGCATTTCCTAACCCCACCGATACTGTAGCTCAATTCCGGTACTTCCTGTCTGTAGAAGGAATTGTAACGGTAAGCCTTTACGATGCCTTAGGGCGTCAGATCAGAGAATGGGACGCCGGTTTCCAAACGGAGGACCAATGGTACACCCAGACGGCGGATGTGTCTGACTTGGCCGCTGGGACTTACTTCTTTCGTATTCAGGTTTCTGGATTCAGCGGCGTCGCTTTTGACAAGACGCATCCCCTAGTGGTAGGGCGTTAAAAAAGCATACCTTAGTAGTCGCGTTAAAACAGCGTAGTCTAGTGGTTGGGCATTAAAAAAAGCATACCCGACCCCCTTTGGAGGAGTCGGGCAGCTTCACCCAGAACCAATCATCACTGAGAGGTGATGCACCGACCATATTCCGGCAAATTCTAGCCGCGGGATCGGTTTCAAATGCAAACCTACAACGTGTATGATTTCCAATCTGTAGGACGTTCATAGGTTAAAATGTAGGGTGTTTCATTACCCACAATTAATCGCGTTGTTTTTCCTTTTCTTCATTTAGGAAACGTAGTCTTGGTCGATAAAACAGAAGTAAGTACTTGGCAGATCTCACTTCAGAGATCAAAACCCAAGATTTTTGTCCATTTACTCTGTATTTCGGCATGTCGGCGCAACCCTCACGTCCAAACACCCTCATTGCAGGTGGAGCTGGCTTTATCGGCTCGCATTTATGTGAACGCTTTTTAGCAGACGGCCACAACGTTACGTGTGTGGACAATTTGCTTACGGGAAGACTCGAGAACGTTGACCACTTGTTGGGAACGCCTCATTTCACCTTTCTTCACCAAGACATTTCAACAACACTCGATGTCGGAAACGATTTTCAGTACATATTGAATTTCGCATGTCCGGCTTCTCCTATCGACTATTTGAAGTTTCCAATGGAAACGTTAGCCGTTGGGTCGACAGGCATGAAGAATTTGCTGGACTTGGCTCAATCATGCGGAGACAGAATCTTGCAGGCATCCACCAGCGAAGTATATGGAGATCCCTTGATTCATCCCCAGGAGGAATCTTATTGGGGAAACGTCAATCCGATTGGACCTAGAAGTGTGTATGACGAATCAAAGCGATTCGCTGAAGCACTGATGTCGGCTT
This sequence comes from uncultured Bacteroidota bacterium, assembly GCA_937877085.1. Taxonomy (GTDB): domain Bacteria; phylum Bacteroidota; class Rhodothermia; order Rhodothermales; family UBA10348; genus UBA10348. The sequence continues at coordinate 754 of CALEEY010000125.1, read as the reverse complement.
ATCACCGAGAAATGGGTTTAGAAACCCGAATTGTGCGCATTTTCAATACGTATGGTCCTCGTATGAGGCTTGATGATGGAAGAGTTCTGCCCACTTTTATGAGGCAGGCGCTTTCTGGCGAACCGATTTCCATTTTTGGCGATGGAAGCCAAACCAGATCCTTCTGCTACGTGGATGACCTTGTCGAAGGCATTGTTCGGTTACTCTACAGCGACGAACCGAATCCGGTAAACATTGGAAATCCGGAAGAATGCACCATTAGTCAGTTCGCGGAAGAAGTGGTAAGCCTGACGGGAAGCCGAAGCACCATCACATACCACCCCCTTCCTCAGGACGATCCCAAAGTACGTTGTCCTGATATAACCCGGGCCAAAGCCATCTTGAATTGGTCCCCTGCCATGAACAGGAGCACTGGTCTTGCTACAACCCTGGACTACTTCGTCCATGAAGTCGCCAAGATTTCGGGCACCAAAACTCAATTTCGCAAATCAGACCGGCCAATTGGCAAAATGGGACTCAGAGGCGCGATACAAAGGCGCATCCGGGTCAGAAGCAAAATTAAATCTCAAGATCCAAGAACATGAGCGTTCGAGATCATATCGAAAACAGCTCTCCGGGGACTGAAGACTCTAACGTACTAAAGGGCCAGATGTCACTTTATAGTACTCCCCAATCATAGGACCACAAACAGTGGTTTTTAAGATAATGGCTGTATTTGTTTATGCAGAATTTTGATACTTAATGTTCGGAGCAA
>CALEEY010000124.1 GCA_937877085.1 uncultured Bacteroidota bacterium | reverse complement strand
CTGCCGTAATTAGAGCGAATATGCCTAATTCAATAAGGAAAATGAAAATGTTGCTAGAAAGGTCGGCCTCGTTATAGAGCGAAACGGGAAAACGTGAAATGATACCAATCATGATAATGAGTGAAATACCGTTTCCAATACCATTTTCAGTGATTCTTTCGCCCAACCACATCACAAACATGGTAGCAGACACCAACACGATTACCGTAGTAACCATGAAGAATGTGGGTCCGATTACGATGGCAGCGCCGGTTGCTCCGTACTGGAGATTTATCGCAAATCCCACAGCTTGAAGAGAGGTAACCAAAATGGTCCCATAACGGGTCAACTGAGTGATTTTCCTCCGCCCCTCTTCCCCTTCGCGTTGAAGCTTTTGGAAATAGGGAACGACAGCGCCCATCAACTGGATCACAATGGAGGCCGTGATATACGGCATGATTCCAAGTGCAAAGATGCCCGCAGCGCTAAAAGCACCGCCGACAAACAAATCCAATAAACCCAACAAGTTGTTTGGATCGGCATTGGCGTTGATCTCTGCAAGCGTACTTGCATCAACTCCAGGAAGGGTTACAAACGCACCAAGACGATAGATTAAAAGAAGTCCGACCGTGTAAATAATTCGCCGGCGGAGCTCTTCAATCTTCCAGATGTTGCGGATACTTTCAGTAAAACCAGCCATAACTTCTGTCGATTAATCCCTCGAAGGGATTGTATAATTTAGTGGCAAGCGGACCAAGCCGCAAAAATTAAAGGACGGTTGCAGTTCCACCAGCAGCTTCTATTTTCTGCTTAGCTGAAGCGGAAAAACCATTTGCAGAAACTTTGAGGGCGACGCTTAATTCGCCACCACCTAAGATCTTTACAAGTGCTTTCTTTCCAACCAATCCGCAGCCGTGAAGTACTTCGGGCGTGATTTCGAGAGACACGTCAAGTTTTCCGTTCTCAACTAGTGTTGCAATACGTGCAAGGTTGACACCTTCGTATTCAACGCGGAAAGGGTTCTTAAAACCAAATTTTGGAAGACGGCGCTGAAGTGGCATCTGACCACCTTCAAACCACGCGGGGACACCACCGCCACTTCGTGCTTTTTGCCCCTTATGTCCTTTAGTCGCGGTGTGGCCACCATATCCGGAGCCTTGTCCGCGACCGATACGCTTACGCGATTTTGTTGCCCCTTTTGCAGAGGATAGATTACTAAGATCCATTTTTTTGCTACATCGCCTCGTTTTTAAAACGAGACTCGCTTAGTTATGATGTCAAATCGGGCACATAGTGCTCCGACAACGATTTAGACGTTTTCTACTTTGACAATATGTAGAACCTTTTCAATCATCCCACGAATCTGGGGTGTATCGTCATGTTCCACTGTCTGGTGCATTCCACGTAGTCCGAGCGCTTCGACAATGCGTCTTTGCTTGCCAACGCGCTTAACTACGCTTTTTACCTGGGTGATTTTTAATCTTGTCATGGTGCTTCTAGACTTTTAAGGTCCCTACGGGACAGGTTTAGCCTTCAAATACTCTTTTAAGGGGTATTCCACGGCGCTTTGCCACTTCCATAGGATCCTCAAGGTTACGCAAAGCATCCATGGTAGCGCCTACTTGGTTGTGAGGATTGCTCGATCCAAGGGACTTGGAAAGAATATCGGTATAACCGGCACACTCAAGAACGGCACGTACTCCACCACCTGCAATAACACCTGTTCCATGGGAAGCAGGTTTCAACAGCACACGTCCAGCATCTTGTTTTCCTACAACTGGATGAGGAACCGTTCCTTTCTTCATTGGAACACGTTGAATGTTTTTCTTTGCGTCTTCGGTGCCTTTCGAAATTGCATTTGCAACCTCGTTGGCTTTACCCATACCGGCTCCGACTCCGCCTTTGCCATCGCCGACAACGACGACTGCATTAAAAGAGAAACGACGTCCCCCTTTAACCACCTTAGCTACACGGTTTACCGAAACCAAGCGCTCAATCCACTCAATTTGGGAGTCGCTTGTCCGATCGCGTTGCTGACGAGTTCTTTCTTTGGCCATGATTCGTATAAATTTTAATTCTGGCTGATCAAATTACATGTGAAGGCCGCCCTCACGAGCGCCTTCTGCAAGTGCCTTGATCCTTCCGTGATAGCGGTAACCGTTGCGATCAAAAACCGCAGTATCGATGCCCTCAGCTTTGGCATTTTCTGCCAGTTTGAGGCCCACCGCCTTACCAACAGCTACCGGATTATCTCCGGAAACTCCTTCGGTATGACTTGACGCCGAAGCCAATGTCTTTCCAGCTAAATCGTCAATTAACTGTGCGTAAATGTGACGACTAGAGCGAAAAACACTCAAACGAGGACGCGTAGTGGTTCCAGAAATCTTTTTACGGATCCCCTTCTTAACACGAACTCTTCTTTCTTGCTTTTTATTTGCCATGATTCTTATTGATTTCCGGAAGATTACCGACCCTCCGGTCATGTATCTAACAACTATTAACGAGCCGCTGTTTTACCAGCCTTACGACGCACAAATTCGTCCGAATAACGAACTCCTTTGCCTTTGTAAGGCTCTGGCGGACGAAGCGAACGGATCTTGGCTGCAACCTGGCCGACCATTTGTTTGTCGATACCTTCAACAATGATGAAGCTGTTCTTGCTTCTCTTGGTATCCACATTGATTTCGATTCCGTCTGGTGCAACGAAGTAGATCGGGTGTGAATAGCCTAGGGCTAACTCAAGCACACCGTCCTGCATGTTGGCACGGAATCCAACCCCAATGACTTCCAGCTCTTTTTTAAAGCCTTCTGTTACTCCAACAACCATGTTATGTAACAAAGAACGGTACAAGCCATGCATGGCCTTGTGTCGTTTTTGCTCAGTTGGACGGGAAAGCACAAGCTGTCCCTCTTCCATTTTCAACAGGATGTCTAGGTCGACCTGAAGAGATTGCTCTCCTTTAGGCCCTTTGACCGTCACCAAGTTGTTCGAACCGATATTTACCGTTACCTGTTTTGAAACTGGAATCGGTGATTTACCCACTCGTGACATTTCTATTCTCGATACTTTTCGAAATTCTTCTGTTAATAACTGGCCTAGTAGAGGTAAGCCAGTACTTCGCCGCCAATATGATTGGCACGAGCTTCTTTATCGGTCATAACCCCACGCGATGTGGAGATAACCGCGATGCCAAGACCGCCCCTAACCCTGGGAATGTCATCCGCACCAACGTAATAACGCAATCCTGGTTTGGACGCGCGTTTGAGGTTGCGAATGGCGGGGGAGCCATCTTTGGAATACTTTAGATAGATGCGGATCAGGCCTTGTTTGCCATCTTCCACATCGATGTAGCGGCGCACGTACCCTTTATCCAAAAGGATTTCGGTCATGGCTCGCTTAAGTTTTGATGCCGGAATGTCTACATGCCGGTGTGACGCACTTTGAGCATTTCTGATACGAGTCAGAAAGTCTGCGACAGGATCTACTACGTTCATTGATTTATTTTCGTGTTGCTACCAGTTCGCCTTTTTTGACGCTTGGTGACGTGAACGATTCAGTAAGCCTACACTGGCCTACCAACTTGATTTGCGCATCCCTGGGATGAGACCGGCACGGGCCATATCGCGAAATGCAATACGACTAATGCCAAAAGCGCTTAAATATCCGCGTGATCTGCCCGTTAACTGACAGCGATTGTGAAGCCGTGTAGGGCTCGCATCGCGTGGCAGCTTTTGCAGACCTTCCCAGTCTCCTGCAGCCTTCATGGCAGCACGACGCGTGGCGTATTTTGCAACGGTGCGTTGGCGCTTAACCTCTCGGGCAATCCAGCTTTTCTTAGCCATGGTTCCTTGTCTTTAGACAGTTTCTGTTGATGGATCTTCGTTAGCTTGGCGTACGAATGGCATTCCGAATGCTTTCAACAATGCGAAAGCTTCTTCGTCCGTCGTAGCTGTGGTAACAAATGTCAGATCTAAACCTGAAATGACGCTGACTTTGTCAACAACAATTTCTGGAAATACGATCTGTTCTTTGATCCCAAGCGAATAGTTGCCACGACCATCGAAGCTGCGATCCGGGATTCCCCGAAAGTCACGAACTCGTGGAAGAGCCAACGTAATCAGCCGATCTAAAAACTCATACATCGTTATCCCTCTAAGTGTCACAGAGGCGCCAATTGGCATTCCCTGACGAATCTTAAAGTTCGAAACGGCTTTACGAGCCTTTCTTACTACAGGATGTTGACCTGTAATCGTCCGAATTTCTTCTACAGCGTCGTCAATAACTTTTTTGTTAGTGGCGGCTTCGCCGGCACCTTTGTTGACACTGATTTTAACTAACCGGGGTACTTGCATGACGTTCGAATACTCGAACTTCTTCATGAGTTCAGGAACGATTTCCGTATGGTATTTCGTCTTGAATCTCGGTACGTAACCGGTCTTGTTTTTTACTGCTGTTTGTTTCACTGCGGTCGGTGGAATCGTTTGATTCGAAAAGTCTGTTATTAGCTATCTAATTCTTCGCCAGTCGTCGCTGCGACGCGAACCCAACGTGAACGTCCGGTTTCTGCATCTTCAATCTTTTTACGACCGACACGGGTTGGTTCGCCGTTTCCGTCAAGAGGCATCACGTTTGAGGCGTGAATAGCCATTTCTTGCTGGATCCGTCCACCTTGTGGATAAAGCTGGTTTGGACGCGTGTGACGAACACGTACGTTTACACCTTCGACAATCACGCGCTCTTTATCGGGATACACGCGAAGGACTTTTCCTTCTTTACCGCGATCGTTCCCGGTCATGACGCGAATCATGTCGCCTTTGCGGATATGCAGCTTTTTCTGCTTGTTGCTAGTACGTGGCATAGGGCTTCTCTTTCTGATTCGTCCGAAAAAACGGACTTACATCTACAAATTTGGTGGTCTACAATACTTCTGGTGCGAGAGAAACGATACGCATGAACTGCTTATCGCGAAGCTCGCGGGCAACGGGGCCGAAAATACGGGTCCCTTTGGGCTCGCCCTGTGCGTTGAGAAGAACAGCTGCGTTCTCATCAAAGCGGATGTACGTACCGTCTGGACGGCGATATTCTTTCTTCGTGCGAACTACAACAGCTTTCGACACTTCCCCTTTCTTTACGTTGCCTCCAGGAATGGCTGACTTAACAGAAACGACGATTGTATCACCCACACGGGCGTACCGGCGCTTACTTCCACCTAAGACACGAATACAGAGCACTTCTTTTGCTCCGCTGTTGTCGGCTACTTTTAATCTTGATTCTTGTTGGATCATTGTTTTGCTCGATTGACGCCCGAATGTTTTCGGGCTCTAAGATGAACACTTTGGCCAAATCCGAATATTAATCGGCCGATACGAGATCGATTATTTGGCCCGTTCGACGATTTCCACCAAACGCCAGCGTTTGTTTTTGCTTAGCGGGCGGGTTTCCATGATGCGGACGGTATCTCCTTCTCCCGCATCGTTGTTTTCGTCGTGCGCCATTAGTTTGGTAGTCTGCTTAACATACTTACCATACATCGGGTGTTTCATCCGGCGCTCGATAGCAACCGTGATGCTTTTGGACATCTTGTTGCTTACAACGAGACCGACTCTTTCCTTACGTGCTGTTCTTGCTTCCATATCTCTTTTGGGCTTGGTGAGCCGTTTACCGTTCCCCACCAACTACCTTATTGTTTACTTAATTAATTATGCAGTCTTCTGACGAATGATGGTCTCAAGTTGAGCCACCAACCGGCGCTTGTCCCGCATAAGAATTGGGTTTGGCAGATCGGCCACAGCGTGCTGGAATCGAAGATGAGCAATTTGCTCGCGTTCGATGGCAATCTGCTGCTCGATTTCCTCTACACTTAGTTCGCGTATTTCCTTAGCCTTCATCTTTCTACCTAAGCTGTATAGTCAGGTCGGGTCACGACCTTAGTTTTGATAGGGAGTTTTTGCTGGGCGCGACGCATGGCTTCGGTAGCGAGAGCGAAATCAATTCCGCCTCCTACTTCAAACATCACACGTCCCGGCCTTACAACGGCTACCCAAAATTCTGGTGCACCTTTACCTTTACCCATGCGGGTTTCAGCAGGCTTTTTGGTCATTGGCTTGTCCGGGAAAATCCGAATCCATACCTGACCAGCACGTTTTAGATGGCGCGTCATCGCAATACGAGCTGCCTCAATCTGGCGGCTTGTAATACGACCGGTTTCAATAGCTTTGATTCCGAAATCGCCAAAATCGACCCGGGTACCGCGTTGAGCGTTACCCTTGATCCGACCTTTATGTACGCGGCGGCGCTTTACGCGCTTTGGCATTAACATGATGCTTCCTCTTCAGTTGTCCCCGGCAATCGCCGGATATCAATAGAAACTTTAATCTTTAATTATGAACGGCGTCTGCTGCCACCTTCGCCGCGGCCACCACCTTGGTTGCCATCGCGACCTCCGCCCTGGCCGCCTTCGCGTCCACCGCCTTGACTACCGCCTTGACCACCATCGCGACCTCCGCCTTGTCCACCACTGCGACCACCGCTTCGGTTGTCATCACGACGTCCACGACGACCGCGACCCCGTTCTGGCTCCATTTGCTGCATCTGCTGACGCTGCGCCTGGACGTTTGGACTTAGGTCAGGACGGCCTAAAATCTCACCACGGTAAATCCAGACTTTGACGCCTGTCGTACCATAGATCGTGAAAGCAGTACCCGTTGAATAGTCTATGTCGGCACGAATTGTATGAAGCGGAACACGTCCCTCCATATACTGCTCCGTACGTCCCATCTCAGCACCACCCAAACGACCGCTTAGCTTGATACGAATGCCTTCGGCGCCCATTCTCATCGCAGCAGTAATGGCTTGTTTCATGGCACGGCGGAAAGATACTCGACCTTCCATTTGCTGTGCTATGTTCTGTGCCACGAGGCTGGCATCCAATTCAGGACGCTTAATCTCGTTGATGTTGATCTGGATATCTTTGTTCGTAAGCTTTTTGATCTCCTCACGAAGTTTTTCAACTTCTGTACCGCCACGGCCAATAACAACTCCCGGACGTGATGTGTGAAGGGTCAAAATGACTCTTTTAGGCGTACGTTCAATAACGACCCGGCTTAAACCGGCTCGTTTCAGGCGAGCATTCAGGTATTTACGAATTTCTTCGTCTTCCATCAGCTTTTCTGAAAAATCCTTTTCGGCGTACCAGTTGGAATCCCATCCTCGGATGATGCCGAGACGAAAGCCAATCGGATGCGTTTTCTGACCCATTACAGTTACTCTTTTGTCAGGTAATTACTGATAATCTATGCTTTGTCGGCGTCGACTTCGACAGCGACCGAGGCTTCTGTTGAAGCACCTGGATTTGTGACAATCACCGTCAAATGACAGGTTCTTTTCAAAATCGGGTGCGCACGACCGCGTGAAACAGGACGAAACCTTTTGAAAGCAGGTCCTTCATCGACGCGAATCTCGCTTATAATCAATTGCTCCTCATCGACACGCTCATCCTTATTTTGATCAATAAGGTTGTGCACAGCGGAAAGGACCGTCATTTTGACGATTTTCGTTACTGCCTGCGGCAAAAAATTCAGGGTATTTAACGCCTCGGGCACTTTCTTGCCACGTACCACATTGACAACCGTCCGCATTTTGCGGGCGGATCCTCTAATGTGTTTGCGAACAGCTCTTGCTTCCATGATCTCTATCCTAGTGGAAATCTATACTTGAGTTTTGGACAGCCGGTGGGCTGCTTCCAACTAAATGATGTTACCGGCTTCTTCTATCCTTGGTCGCGCCTGCGTGCCCACGATAAACCCGCGTTGGAGAAAATTCCCCTAGGCGATGTCCTACCATGTTCTCCGTTATATAAACGGGTACAAACTGTTTTCCGTTATGCACGGCAAACGTGTGACCAACAAACTCGGGAGTGATCATCGATGCGCGGCTCCAGGTTTTTACAACCTTTTTCTTGCCGGTATCGTTGAGTTCATCTACCTTTTTCAGGAGTTTGTGATGAATGAAAGGGCCTTTTTTAAGTGACCGAGCCATACTTTCTTACTTCTTTCGACCGCGTACAATGTACTTGTCGGAATGATTTTTCTTTTTCCGTGTCTTGTAGCCTTTAGCCGGTACCCCGGTTGGAGACTGAGGATGTCCACCTGAAGCCTTGCCTTCACCACCACCCATGGGGTGATCGACAGGGTTCATGGCCACACCACGAGTTTTTGGTCGGACGCCCATCCAGCGCTTACGTCCAGCTTTCCCGATTTCAATATTCATGTGGTCAGCATTCGATGTCGTACCAATCGTGGCAAAGCATCCAATAGGAACCATTCGGGTTTCGCTTGACGGAAGACGTAGAATCGCAAACTTGCCCTCACGAGCAGTTAGCTGAGCATACGTTCCTGCAGAACGCGCCATCTGGGCCCCTTTTCCTGGTTTCATTTCAATCGCATGCACGAAAGAACCAACCGGGACGTTTGCCAACGGCAGGCAGTTTCCTGCTTCCGGTGCGGCTTTGGGTCCATTTTCTAGCGTCATTCCGACCTTTATTTCGTTCGGCGCGATTATATATCGCTTTTCGCCGTCCGCATAGACGAGAAGAGCAATTCGCGACGTACGATTTGGGTCGTATTCAATACTTGCGACTTTAGCTGGAATCCCAACTTTGTCACGTTTGAAATCTATGATCCGGTAGCGGCGCTTGTGACCGCCACCTTGATGCCGAACCATGATTCGACCGGTGTTGTTACGCCCAGCTTTTTGGCTGAGCGGTGCAAGCAAACTCTTCTCAGGCTCTGATTTCGTAATAGTGTCGAAAGCAGATACCGAGCGGTGTCGCTGTCCCGGTGTATTAGGTTTTAATTTTTTAATCGCCATGATACTGTGGTCGTAAAGCCAGGGTATTGCTACCCGTTACACTTCTTCAAAGAAATCAATTCGTTCGCTATCCGGCATAAGGGTGACAATAGCTTTCTTAAGAGAAGCTCGTCTTCCTTCAACACGGCCTTTTTTGGTCTGTTGTGAACGGCGTTTGCCGCGAACAATCATTGTTCTCACTTCTTTTATCTTGATGCCGGGATACCGTTTTTCAATAGCATTCCGAATCTCGATCTTGTTAGCACACTTCTGGACTTCGAAAGAAAAGTGACCGTTCCCCATGAGTTCGGTTAACTTTTCTGTCACCATTGGACGTACTAGAATATTATTGCTCATCGCTTTGCTCTAGGCAGGGTTTCTGTGATCGATTATTCCTTAGTTCCGCCTAGCTGGGTAGCTAGCTGGGCAAGGGCTCCTTCTTGAAGAATCACAATCTGAGCTTTCATAAAGTCCAGTGTAGACGCTTCAGAGGCATTGCGTACGGTTAACTTTGGAACGTTGCGACCTGAGCGGTAAACAGTCGCATCATGTGCTCCTGTCAACAGCAGAACGCTTTTTCCATTCAGCTCGAGCGATTTAAGCAGTCCTCTCAGATTGCTAGTGCTCGGAGCATCGTAGGAGAAATTCTCCACGACTCGAATGGCTTCATTTTTCGTCTTGTAAGCAAGTGCGCTACGACGAGCTACTAGCTGCGTCTTACGATTTACTTTGAACGAATAACTACGCGGGCGTGGACCAAACATGGTACCACCTGAATAGCGGGTTGGGCTTTTGGCGCTACCAGCACGTGCTCCACCTGTACCTTTCTGTCGGTACAACTTGCGCGTACTACCAGCTACTTCACCACGCTCTTTAGATTTATGTGTCCCTTGACGAGCATTGGCCTGGATACGACGAACGTCTAACCAGATCGCATGATCGTTGGGTTCGGTAGCGAATACCGCCTCGTCGAGCGTAACCGACTTAGAGGAAGCCGTACCGTCCTGTTTGAAAACTTTAAGTTTCATTATCTATCTGCGGCTTACTGTTTTTTTCTCAGTTCGACGAGACCGTTTATCGGTCCTGGCACTGCTCCGATCACAAGGATGGCGTTTTGATCGCTCATAACACGCATCACTTTCAAATTTTTGATCGTTACACGATCTGTTCCCATCCGACCAGCCATACGCATTCCTTTGAACACGCGCGAAGGGTCAGAACCAGCTCCAATGGAGCCTGGGGCACGTTGGCGGTTGTGCTGACCGTGTGTTGCATCGCCTACACCACGAAATTTGTGACGCTTTACAACACCCTGAAATCCCTTTCCTTTGCTTGTGCCAGACACATTGATTATCTCCCCTTCCGAGAAAACATCTTCAAGGCGAATTTCGTCGCCTAGTGCCGGTACAGTGTCTGAAAGAGGAAACTCGCGGATATGACGCTTTGGCGTCGTTCCAGCAGCTTCAAAATGGCCTTGCATCGACTTTGCCGTATGCTTTTCCTTCTTGTTGCCCAGCCCAAGCTGAACAGCAGAATAGCCATCTCTTTCTATCGTCCGAATCTGGGTCACGACGTTGGGTTCAACTTCGATGACAGTGCATGGGTAGTGATTCCCATCCGTGTCAAAGATGCTGGTCATCCCGACCTTAATTCCTAATAATCCTTTGCTCATAGCAATCGTTCTAATTTCGGCCGCGGTTGGCGACCAGATTGGTAAGCTGTTGCTTGTTTAGCCCTTGACGAGCGTTATTATAATTGGAGCGGCAAACGATGTGTTAAACAGCGTGGATAATAGAACCGATGTGGTTCCAGTAGCCGTCAGTTTAATTTGATTGTCGTTTACAATGTTGTAGGTGAAAACGAGCGGAAACGCTTGTCCACTTACTACAATGCTCACAGAAACAGTTGAGCTAGATTCCGTTAAGCTATAGGTGCCACCGTAGCTGGCGTCGGCTTCGTTTATCACAGCATCTACTGCCAGGGAGAATCCTAAATCATTCTCAAAACCGATAGCTACTGAGTTAAACCCTGCCACGAAAGCTGCCGTACGATCCCCACTAGCGTCACTAATGCCACCTAGATTCCACACTCCCACAAATGCTTTCGCATCGCCGGAGTCATTGTTGCTGTCGCTGTCGCAGGCACTGCCGGCGAACATCAAAACAAACAATAAGAGATAGGTAGATAGTTTACGCATAGGATTAGCTTCGCTAAAAGCTGTTATCTAGATCAAACTTTGATTTCGACATCGACACCACTAGGAAGCTCAAGCTTCATAAGGGCATCAACCGTTTTGCTGCTCGTGGACAGGATATCGATCAGACGCTTGTGACTGCGCGTTTCGAACTGTTCACGGCTCTTCTTATCAACGTGAGGGCTCGTTAGAACCGTATAAATTGCCTTGCGAGTAGGAAGCGGAATAGGTCCGCTAACAACTGCGCCGGTCGATTTAACCGTTTTAATAATTTTTTCTGCGCTCTTGTCGATCAACGTGTGATCGTATGACTTGAGCTTTATCCGAATTTTCTGACTGGCCATAGGTCCGTCCTTCTCAGGGAGTAAACTTTGTCTTGGTAGACTGTCTGTTAGTCGAGAATTTTAGAAACGACGCCCGCACCAACGGTACGGCCACCTTCACGGATAGCGAAACGAAGGCCTTGCT
>CALEEY010000123.1 GCA_937877085.1 uncultured Bacteroidota bacterium | reverse complement strand
GGGAAAAGATTTTTGGTCGGGGCTCATTGAGTGGCTAAAAAGTACCATGGCCATCAAAGGAAACATTAAAAATGCGGATTTGGACTTGTTTTACGTAACTGACGACCCGGTCGAGGCCGCAGATTACATCTTACAGTTCCACAGAAAAAAAACAATGAAACCCAATTTTTAGGTATAATGCGTGGGAATCCGTTGATTCGTCGTGTAATCGATGGTCATTGGGATTCGCCCGCATCTATTTGAACTTTGTGGAAACTTCGATAATTATTTGTGCGTTGGTCAAACCGCCCATGTCCTGTGAACTCATTAATCAGAAGTTCATGTTGGGAAAATGACTCACCTACCCGTTACCTCCTCTCATTTTACAAACCATTTTTGAACCGATGAACGTTTCAAGCTTCAAGCAGATCAACCTCATCTTTGCGATGTTATTCATGGCCTTTTTGGTAGGCATTGGCAGCACAACTGTGCTAGCTCAGGATTACAAAGAGACTTATAACCAAGCTCTGGAAGCCGCAAAGGCGAAAGATCTTAAGACGGCACTGACAAAATTTACGGCGGCCGCCAGTGGCGCCAAGACAGCTGGCGATAAAACGGTCGAGCAATCGTCTCGTAAAGTAATCGCTCAGATTGAGTATAATTTTGGCCTGGCCAGCATAAACAAAAACGACTTTGCTGGTGCAATCAAGCATTTCGACAATGGCATAGCCAGCTATCCTACCAATGCGCTGAATTATCTGGCCAAAGGGACCGCACTTAAAAAAATGAATCGCCCTGACGATGCGGTTGCCGCTTTCGCTAAGACGATGGAAGTGGCCAAGGCCTCGCAGGACACTAAAACAATGCGGTCGGCAGAGGAAGCCATTCGTGGTCATTTTATGTTCTTAGCGTCTTCGGCAGTAAGTCGCAACGGCGGCCGGGCAACGGCAGCTGATGGAGATGAAGCTTTGGGATATCTACAAAAAATGCTTCAGTATGTTGATGCAGATACCGACGTATTGTACTACACCGCCGTTAGCCAAAGTGCCAAAGGAGACTTTGATGCGGCCGTGCTTAGTGCTGATCAAGCATTGGAGATGCACAAAGGAAGTAAGACCGATAAAGCTAAGATCTACTTTATCAAAGGCGAGTCGTTGCTAAATATCGGCGAGATTGCTGGTGCCAAAGAAGCGTTCGGAAACGCCGTTTACGGGACCTATGCCGCTTCGGCCAAGCACTATTTGGAAACGCTTGGCGGAACCAACTAAGCATCTCGGATTTTGGCGTCCTTAGGGTCTCGAAACCTGATTTTTGCTCCGGACCCTTTGTTTGAGCATGTTTGGAGAGCAGAGCCCTCTGGTTTGAATTTTTCCGTTGGCTTGGCTATCTCCTCTGGAATCAAAGTCTGGCGGCCCTTCGGGCCGCCAGACTTTTTTGCTTTAACTTGATCTGGACTTGCACCCCTCATGCATTCGAGTCACGCACAGTGCTTATTTTGCTGCGCTGGCTGATTCCCTTATTTACTTTCAATACCACTCAAAATGACGACCCCACCCATTCATCCGAATGCTGAAATTGGCAGCGGGACCACCATCGGGCATTTTGTAGTGATCGAAGATGACGTCCAGATCGGACCTAACTGTCGGATTGGCCATCACGTCATCATCAAAAAAGGAACGCGGATCGGTAAAGGCGTTCAGGTTGGCGATCATACCATTATTGGGCAACAACCGATGCGGGCGGCGAATTCGGCTGTTACAGTGGACGCCATCCATGCTGGATCGATCATCGGAGACAGCGTTAGAATTGGCTCGGCCTCCATCCTGTATGCAGGATGCCAACTGTCCGAAGATGTTTTTGTGGCGGACTTTGCGACCATACGAGAAGAAGTCCAGATAGGTCAAAAGACCATCGTAGGACGCGGGGTAGCCATTGAAAACAGATGCACGATAGGCTCTTTTTGTAAACTGGAGACCAATGCCTACATAACGGCCTATTCAACGGTTGGGGATCGAGTTTTTGTAGCCCCCGGAGTGTTGACTAGCAATGATAATTTTATTGGCCGTACAGAAGAACGATTCAAACATTTTAAAGGCGCCGTTTTGCAGACGGGATCGCGTGTAGGAGTCGGCGCTGTTTTATTGCCCGGTGTTGAGCTGCCTGCGGAAGCCGTCCTTGCGGCAGGAGCCGTATTAACAAAGAGCGGCGAACCCGGAATAATCTATAAAGGCGTTCCCGCGAAGCCGGCTGGCCCCGTCCCAACCGAACAGCTCCTGTCATCAAATAAATAAATCCCAGACGTCGAATGAATATTCAAATGGTGGATCTCCATAGCCAATATGTGGAGATCAAAGCAGAAATCGACTCCGCCATACAAGAAGTTTTGGATACGACCGCCTTTATTCGAGGACCGGGAGTTAGTGCTTTTGAATCAGAATTAGCATCGTATCTGGGTGGCAATGAAGTTTTAGGCGTTGCTAATGGTACAGATGCCCTTCAAATAGCGCTTATGGCGTTAGGAATAGGTCCAGGAGACGAAATCATATCGCCGTCATTTACCTTCGTCGCCACCGCAGAGGCCGTGGGTCTATTGGGCGCAACCCCGGTCTTTGCAGATATTCTCCCCCAAACATTTACGATCGATCCAGAACAGGTAGAAGCTTTAATCTCTCCTAAGACCAAAGCCATCGTTCCGGTACACTTGTTTGGACAATGTGCTGATATGACGGAGATTGAGCGTATTTCAAAAAAATACAGCGTTCCTATCATTGAAGACAATGCGCAAGCCATCGGATCGACGTGGAACGGCAAACACGCCGGTACCATGGGAGATTTAGGTACCCTTTCGTTTTTTCCTTCGAAGAATTTGGGATGTTATGGGGATGGAGGCGCGATCGTGAGCCGCAGGGCTGACCTTTTAGCGCAATCCAGACTCATTTCTAACCACGGGTCAAGCAAAAAA
>CALEEY010000122.1 GCA_937877085.1 uncultured Bacteroidota bacterium | reverse complement strand
CGCATCTTCTCCAAGCTCACGCTTTACAAATTGGTTAAAGACGGATGTCTCGACAAACTCCAAGCGAGTAAATGGATTACGTTAATAGGGAAGTCTTTAATATACGCCATTGGCGTATTGGTAGTTTCGATAAATATGCAGTTCGGTATAACAAGGGCATGTTACGGGCTCGCCCGACTGGCAGAGTTGGTTTGAAACAGTTATGTTCTGAAGGGTGGTTGCCCGTTCCTCGACCTGTTCAAAGTGAACGTTTGCTCGACGCAATACCCCGGCAGTTTTACGGGTTACGCCCCCCGAGCTTAGCGCTTATGATTCACCTCGCCTTACACTTCATCGTTCCGTTGTTGGCCGCCGTAGCTTTCTACGGCGGCCGCTGGAAGAGCGCGATGTTAATTATGATCGCTACCATGATTGTCGATGCCGACCATCTGCTAGCAGATCCCATCTACGATCCCAATCGGTGTTCCATTGGTTTTCACCCGCTTCACACCGGCCTCGCCATTGCCATTTATGCCGCGTTGTTTGTGCTTCCGCTGCTTGTTGTAAAGAAGGAGGTCGGATTTGGAGAGCATTCAACAGCGCGGGTAGTACACTTAATAGGCTTTGGTCTCCTCATCCACATGGCCCTGGATTGGATCGATTGCTTGATTTGAAGGGGTATTGAGCAGGTCTCGGCTTCGGAAGGTTCGATCTGTGCAGGCAGGCCATTTCTGGGCCATGAATCATGGTAGGATCGTGAAAATTGCCGGCCGCGAATTGGGTGGAAATGGTTTGCAGGTGCACGCGGATCAAGCGTACTTTTTGTGGGTCATCAGCATCTGCAACCACTTGTTGCACACCGCCTTCGGCTGTTTTTTTGAAAGTGTGCGTGGTTGCATCGAGGTCAAAGGGCATGACCTCTGCGCCCTTCTGAGCAACTAAAGCTTGCCGTTGCTCCAATGTAGTTGGCTGGCTCGACCGGCATCCGGCCCACCCTGTGGTGGCATTCAGAAACGAGACGGTCCAAAATCGATCGCCGCTAATCTCAATCCATGTTAGTCCTCCGTCAGTAAAGTATTGATTGACAGTTTCAGGAGAAACCGATACCAACGTAGGTGAGCTCGTCCCAGGAACGACGGATGCTCCGAACACGACGCCTCCAATGGTCCGCCCGCCAGAGCGCCACGAAATCCCACCGTCTTCGGTAACGGCTACGTTCGAAACATCGGTTCCATCTACGCGCCCTATCGCAATGCCATGGTTTGCATCAAAAAACGCTACCGATGCGAGCCCTTCACGATCATGACCGCTCGGCACGGGCGTGGTGCATCCTTGCGTCAAAACAACAGCCAGCAAAAGAAGTGCGTGGCGATTCAGCATAAATTTGGGATCGATTTTGGGATCGATTCGATTTGATTTATAATCTCGTTATAATCAAATTTTTGTAAGCAGGAAGAGACGGTAGTCTTTGTTTTGTGAATCCCTATCCACCCAAGGATTTAAACCCATATCATCGAATAAAATTCAACCACCACCGAATCAACATGTTATAGGCATGCAAATTAGACCGTTTCACCCCTTAGATTGGCCCCAATTATGGAGTTTTCTGGAACCGGTGTTTCGGGAAGGGACAACCTATGTCCTCGATCAAGATATCTCGGAAGCAGATGCCAAAACGTTTTGGCTGGGGGGTGAAAAGAAGACTTTTGTAGCAGAGTTTGAGGGGGAATTGGTTGGCAGCTACATGCTGAGGCCAAACCAAACAGGGCCGGGATCTCACGTGTGTAATTGTGGATACGTAACGGCGCAGTCTTATCGGGGCCAAGGCGTAGCTTCTGCTCTTTGCGACCATTCGCAGGCTCAGGCAATAGACCTCGGCTACCTAGCGATGCAATTCAACTTCGTGGTTTCCACCAATGAAGGAGCCATTCGCTTGTGGAAACGCCATGGTTTTGAAGAAGTAGGGAGGCTTCCCAAAGCGTTTCAACACCCGAAAAACGGATTG